>JBCDGT010000163.1:0-6889 GCA_038750915.1 Bacteroidota bacterium | reverse complement strand
TCTGCGTCGATAATGTTCCTTACCCACCAAATCCGATTATTACGGCCACTACCGGAGCTGGTAACCTGATCGAATGGTTCTGCAACGGCATCTCCCAGGGAGCCGCGGCAACGGGTAATACGACCTTGACGCACGTCTGGAATGACACCATCAAGGTGTACGCTTACACCGTGATCGTGACCGATGCCAATGGCTGTACCGCCCAACCGGACCCCGTCTTCATCCGCCAGGAAGCCTGCTGTGGCCCACCTTACGAATCCCAGCCACTGCCCCAAAACCACACCTTTACGCTGGTACGAAACTCCCCCGATTGTGACATCGTTGACCTAGTGGCCACCTGGCCAGCGGACAGCGTAGACTGTCACTCCTTTGATGTTCCCTTGTATTCCCAGGTAATTGACTTTGGCGGCGATGAAACAGCCGCAAATGATTCTTTGACCATCCGGCTGCCGGGAGTAGGTTGCTACCAGATCGACAGTGAGATCTTCCGCTGGGCCTACGATTATGATACTACCTCCGTAGCCGATCCGGTGACGGGTTTACCGGTCGACTCCATTTTCGTAGTGGATTCCATTAAGTGCGGTACGGAGATTCGTTTAGATGTCTGTAATCCCTTGTTGGCGGATTTCGATTACAGCGAAGATTGTGGCGAAGTTACCTTCGAGAACGAAAGCCTGGTTGACCTCGGCCTCGTTTCCGGTTCGGTAAATTACAATTGGGACTTTGGAGATACGCCCGTTGCCACCAGTACGGATGAGAACCCCACCCATACCTATACGACGAATGGTACCTATACGGTCACCCTCGTTGTCTCAGATGATGACTGTCAGTCCACCTATGTCCTTAGCGTGATGGTAGATGATATCCCCGACAGCGATTTCACCTTTGCTCCCGCTCCTGTATGCGCCGGGCAGCCGGTAACCTTCACTGGTACGGGGTCCAACGTAATTGAGTGGTTTTGGGACTTCGGCGACGGCGCTACCTTCAACGGTAACGGCCCGCAGCATACCTTCAACCCACCCATGGGCGTAGACGACTATGACGTTACCCTGACTACGACCAACTCCGCCGGCTGTGAAGACATCGTCGTGAAGACGATCGATATTTTCCCCACACCAGCCGCCGATACGATTGAGGCGTCTAATGACTTTATCATCTGCGACGGAGAGAGCACTACCCTCAGTGTAGACAATATCGCCGGCTACACCTACGAATGGAATACCGGAGCGACGACCTCCTCCATCTCAGTAAGTACCGCGGGCACTTACGACGTTACGATTACCAACAGTGATGGTTGTTCGATCGTGGTTGGCCCGGTCACGGTACAGCTCATTCCGTTGCCTGATGCTTCCTGGAAGGGTAATCCTTACATCTGCGATAATGGTACGACTACTCTAATGGCTTTAGCTGGTGGTGGCCATACTTTTGAATGGACCAACCTGACCAACGGAGCTGCTCCAGTAGGAAGTGGACCAAACTACATCGTCGGTTGGAATATTAGTTTTCCCGTCCAAAATATTCGGCTTCGCGTGATCAGTAACGATTATGGCTGTGTATCGGAAACCATCATCGAGGTAAATCAGGTAGCCAGCCCCGCGCCGATACTGGCCGTTGCCGGAGGACTTTGTGAGGGCGACGGTAGCACCATCTCCGTAACCAACCCCGAACCGGATGTAGTATACTCCTGGAATACGGGAGAGGTTGGAGAATCCATCTTTACTTACCAAGCTGGTGTTTATACCGTAATCGCCACCAATACCATTAGTGGTTGTACGGGCTCCGCCTCGGTTACCATCTTCCCACTGCCGGATCTTTGTGAAGTACCTACGGGTTGCTACGAGACCTGTGCGCCGGATACCCTTTGTGCACCAGCTGGAGATTACAGCTATGCTTGGTTCCAGAACGGCGCACCAGCCACCGCCGACCAATTACTTGATGGTGGCCAGAAACTGATTGTCACTGAATCAGCTTCCTATTCCGTAACTGTATTCGATAACGTAACGGGGTGCTTTGCTTCCAGCGATAGCCTTTATCTCGAGGTCATCGATTGTGACAAAACCGATTGCGACGATGTCGTGACGGAATTCAAAGACTACGTTGATCCAGACCATAAAGGGGATTGCTGCGTTGAACTGATCTACGGCTTCTTACCCGATGGTGTTTACGCCATCCAAATTACGAGCCCTGATGCTGAGCTGAGCTTTATTCCCGGCTCCGTGAACCCACTATTCGGCTACGCTGCCAACGCTAACCCTTACACCATTGAGTTGGGTATTGATGGGGCTTTGTCAGCTCCGATACCGGCCAATGCACCTGCGGCCAGCGCCCTTGCTTTCTGCCCCGAGAACTTTATCGATTCTCCGCAGGAAATAATCATTAACTACCTAGATGCTGACTTGGAAATCGTTTGTAGTGACACCCTGAAAACGGAGTGTGAAGCAGAGCCAGATTGCCTTTACGTTACCCAAGATACCTTGACTTGTACGGACGATAACCAAATCTTGCTGACCTTCGAAGCTTGTGTGCCCATGGATTCCGATTACGATATTGGACACCTTGTCATACTACCTTCCGGTGGCGGTGCGCCGATTGATATTCCCGTGTCTCCCGTAATGCAGCCGGGTGACTGTCGGACGTTCACCCAGTTACTTTCCGGCCTAATGGAAGGAGACGAGTTCTGTTACATCCTCGTTGCGCATACCGCAGACCCGAACGAAAACCCGGATGCCCTGTGTTGTTCCGTCGAAGAAGAACGCTGTTTAACCGTCCCTGACTGCGACCCCTGTGATGAATTACTAGTTGAAGGGGTCGTTCCCACGGACGAAGGTTGCTGCTACGACATCTACCTATTCGATGGAGAAACAGAGTATGACTTTGATGGCATTGATCTTTGCCTACTCAATAGCGATGCAACTTTATCCGTATTCTCTTCTCTCGGTGACCCCTTGGTGGGTTCCGTGGGGGGGACCGGCCAGACGGTCTCCGTTACGGCAAGTAGTGGAGGCGTCCTTCCCGACGGCCTCTTCCAATTGCCCCAGATCTGCCTGAACGATAGCGAAGCACCGGAAACGGACATTGAAATTAAGTGGTTAAAAGACGGGAAAGTCGTCTGTCGTGACACCATCACAGTCTTCTGTAAACCACCCTGTGGGTACCTGAAGGAGGCTAGTATTGAGTGCGATGGCCCGTTTTATATTTGGTCTGGAGAAATCGTCAGTACTTCCATGTTCGCCATGGGCGAGGCACACATCACTTTTGACCCCGCTGACGGCCTTAGTGCTTACGATACGACTATTGTGTTTACCACTCCCCTGAATATGGGAGACAGTGAGTTTGTTCAAATACTGATCGGAGACCCCGCCATGCCACTGGATTCAGTGTGTTTCACGGTTACCTTACACGAATTGCACGACGATGAGGAGGAGCATTTAAATTGCTGCCAGTTCGAAGCTTGCATTCAGTTGCCGGATTGTAGATTGGTTGATGACTGTCTTTGTGAAGACTTAAAAGACGAAGTTGCTCTGGGTGCTACCCTTACGGTAGACCCCGACAATAGCCTCTCTTATACTTTTACGGCGAATGGCCTTTTTCAGGAATGCGATGATATCTTCTGGTTCGTACAAAGGCTCAACCCTACCGGCCCTTCGGTTGGCGTAGGTACGGGCCCTTCGATCAGTTACACCTTTCCCGGCGGAGGTAGTTACCGAATCGGTTTGTTCGTGCGCCGGACGGACGATAACGGCGAGGTTTGCACTGCTGGAACAATCACCGATATCAATGTATTGGGGCCAATTGGAACGAGCTTTACCGAGCGGGTAATCGTGTATCCCAACCCTGCACGGAATGAGGTATTCTTGCGGACTCCAGAGTTGAAACCCAAAACAGGCTTTAATAATATTAAATTGTATAATGCTAACGGAAGCTTGGCCAGAGAATATAACCTTCCGGTTCCGTCCTATCCTTTTGCTGAGGCGTTAAAACTTGATGTCAGAGGCTTACCCGCTGGAATGTACATCCTCCGGGGAGAAGCAGAAGATGGCGCCTGGACGACCCGCTTCATAGTGGAATAAATTTCCCTATTCTTCGCAATTAGCAGGGAGGGTGCCGAAAAGGTATCCTCCCTTTTTACTTGTCAATGCGCTTGCGTTCTTCCCCCTGGTAGAGGGCTGCCATTTCCCGAAAGCGCGCATTTCCTGCCTCCATTTCTTGATAGGTACCCGAGGCAACAATACGGCCGCCTTCCAGGAGGTAAATTACGTCGGCATACCGCACCGTGGAGAGGCGATGAGCGATGATTAGTACCGTTAAGTCTTCCGGTAATGCTGCTAAGGCCTTAATAATGGTGTTTTCGGTCAAGGTGTCTAATGCGCTGGTTGCCTCGTCAAGGACTAGTACGGAAGGCTGCCGCAGGAGTGCACGGGCCAAGCCGACGCGCTGGCGCTGCCCGCCGCTCAGGCGAACCCCATTTTCCCCGAGTAGGGTGTTGAGCCCATTAGGAAGTTCGGAACGGACGAAAGCGCCGAGACTTACCAAATCTAAAATCTGCATAATTGCTTCGTCCGTGGGGATAGAATCACTAGCAAAAATGATGTTTTCGCGCAGGCTGGCGTCGTAGAGAAATACTTCCTGGGGCACGTAAGCTAATTGGCTGCGCCAGGCCTGGATGGTCGTTGGCGATAGCAGCGTATCGTCAATGGTGATCTTTCCGGCACTTGGTTCTAATAGGCCGGTTAGCAGGTCTACTAAGGTTGTTTTACCGGAGCCGGTCAGGCCAACGAAAGCAACCACCTGGCCGTGAGGAATGCTCAGTGAAAGATTTTGAAACAGAGGTTTGTCCGCATTGGGAAAGGTGAAATCGAGTTGTTCGGCCTTAAGTGCCTTAAGGAAGGGTAGGGGAGCTTGTTTGACAACGGGACGGAAGGAATAAGCCAGACTAGCCATTAGGTCAGGATAGAGCTGGTCGAGCACTACACGGTTCGCTCGGATTGTAGCGTATGCGCCGAAGACTTGTTGTAGCGAAGGCAACAAGCGGTAGCCCGCCACGGCAAAAAGAGTAAGGGTGGGCAGTACCTGCCCGATGTCTTCCGTTCGTAGGTAAAGCAGTAGGGTTACCCCAATGATGCCACAAAAGGCTAAGACTTCCAATACATATTTTGGGGTGCCGAAAATGATGATTAGCCGGGGAACGGCATGGGCCATTTTAGCAGTAGCTTCCCGGTATCGTTGGGCAAAGTGCTTTTCGTTACCGTAAATCTTTACTGTCTTAATGCCTTGTAGCATTTCTTCCAGCACGCGTTGTCGTGCCTGAGCGGCTGCTAGTCGCTGGGCACCTAGGCGTTCCAAGGGGCGTTTCCGGATTTGGTAAATCAATAGATAGGCGCCGCCCAGCACCAAAGCGGAGGTAATCGCTACAAGGTGGTTGACGGCGAGCACCAGTAGAATGATTACTAGGGCGGTGCCTCCATTAATCATCAGGGTGATGATTGGCCCAAGACTGGAGGTGACTACGTTCATTACCTCATTAATGACGTAGCCCCGCAGGTCGGCGGTATTCTTGTCGAGAAAATAGCGGTAAGGGCGATCGGTATAGAAGGCCAGCATCCGGTTGCTGATCCGGGAATAAACACCCCACTGGTAGCGTTCTCGCCAGAAGTTGATCAGTACGGCTAGGAAGCGGGAGAGGGCCAGGAGGAGGATAACCGCGATGCCGGCGGCAATGATGAATGATCTGGAGGTGGTAAAACCGCCCCAGGTATAGGCGGTTTGTAAGAGCTTACTCTGCTCAACCTGGCCGGGATCAGCCAAAAGTGCCATGAACGGCAGCACACTTGCTACCCCGACAACCTCAAATAACGCCAGCACCGCGACGCCACAAGACAGGCGGTAAAACTGGCGACGGTCCGCCGGAGAAAGGATGTCGAGAATGCGCTTGATGAGACAAAGATAGCGGCAGTAAACAATGTGACCCTAAAATGTAAACCTTCCGAGCCTACCTTTGTATTCTCTACCCAAGTGAGTACCAACGTATGATCGATCTTCCCGTAGCTTCCTCTAAGCGTGAACGCCAGCGTAAACCGGAATGGTTACGCGTAAAGCTGCCCATCGGCCCGGAGTATAAGAAAGTCCGCCAGCTGGTGGATGAATACAACCTGCATACCATCTGCCAGAGCGGAAATTGCCCTAATATGGGGGAGTGTTGGGGAGCAGGTACGGCCACTTTTATGATCCTGGGTAACACCTGCACGCGATCGTGTAGCTTCTGCGCGGTAAAAACGGGGCGGCCTACCGAATACGACACCGATGAGCCGCGTCGGGTAGCCGAAGCCATCGACTTGATGCAGGTAAAACATGCTGTGCTCACCAGCGTTAATCGCGACGAACTCAAAGACCGTGGCGCCGAGATCTGGTACCAAACCGTTCGGGCCATCAAGGAAAGAACGCCGCAAACGACCATCGAGACCCTCATCCCCGACGTGCGCGGTAACTGGGACGCCCTGTACCGGATGATCGAGGGTGGCCAGGAAGTGGTTAGCCACAATATGGAAACCGTGCGCGAGCTATACCGCAAGGTGCGGCCACAGGGCAAATACGACCGAAGCCTGGAAGAACTGCGCCGCATCAAGGAGGCGGGACATCGCACCAAGACGGGCTTTATGGTAGGGCTCGGTGAAACCGAAGAGCAGGTAGAGCAGATCCTCGATGACCTAATCGAAGTCGGAGTAGATGTGGTCACCATCGGTCAGTACCTTCAACCTACGGCGATGCACCTCGCCGTCGAATCTTTCGTAACGCCGGATACTTTTGCGCATTACAAAGCCCTTGGCTTGAGTAAAGGCTTTGACTTCGTGGAAAGTGGTCCGCTGGTACGGAGTTCTTACCACGCAGAACG
>JBCDGT010000162.1:0-6892 GCA_038750915.1 Bacteroidota bacterium | reverse complement strand
GGTGTTTTCCTACTTACGGTTGTTTTCGCTTTCAGCCCTCAGTTTCAGGGCAAGCAATTGCGGATGAGTGACATCCAGAGTTATAAGGGGGCTGCCAAAGAATCCTCGGACTACCGCAAGGAAACCGGTAAGCGCGCCAACTGGACCGGCACCAACTTCAGCGGAATGCCCACCTTCCAGTTAAGTACTGTAAGTGCTGGTAACCAACTGAAAGTTGTGGAAAAACCACTGCAAGCCTTTCTGCCCCGGCCTGCTGGCTATTTTTTTGCCGGGATGCTCTGTGCCTACCTGCTACTAGTGCTTATTGGAGTGCGTCCGTGGCTGGCCATAGCCGGCGCCGTTGGCGCGGGAATGGCTACAAACGGACTGGTGCTCTTTGAAACGGGGCATATGACTAAGTTGCTTACCACCTTTTATCTGCCCCTTATTGCCGCCGGAATTTTACTGGCCTTCAAGGAAAAATATTTACTAGGTGGCTTGATCTTTGCCTTAGGTATGGGATTAAGCATTAAAGCCAATCATCCTCAAATGGTGTATTACTTTGGGCTTACCCTACCCTTTTTCGGAGTAGCCCAATTTATCCACGACCTTAAAGCCGGCCGGCTTGCCCACTTTGCCAAAGCCACCGGCGTTTTGGTCGCCGGGCTAGTCCTTGCCGTAGGTGCAGGTGCGAGTAACCTGTTGACCACGCTGGATTATAAGCCAACCTCAATGCGTGGTGGTCAGGTGCTGGAAACCCCATTGGCTGCCCCATCGGGCAAAGACGCCCCCGCCAATGGCCTGGAATGGGATTATGCCATGCAGTGGAGTAATGGCATCAAAGACTTGGTGGCGACTTACGCTCCCTTGGCCGCTGGTGGAAGTAATGGCCAGGAGGTAGATAGCAGTACTGACTTTGGCAAGGCCATGCGACAAGCAGGCTTCAACATCCGAGGTGCTTTCTCGGCGCCCTTATATCACGGGGCCCTTCCCTTCACAGAAGGTCCGGCTTACCTAGGCGCAGTAATCTGGGCCTTATTCCTATTTGGTTTATTCACCGCCCGGAGGAGCCTTGCCATTTGGCTGGGCGGTGGCACCTTCTTCATTTTCATTATCAGCATGGGCAAAAATATGGAAGGCATCAATCACTTCCTGTATGATACCCTTCCCCTGCTGAATGCCTTCCGAGCTCCGAGCTCCGCCCTTACTATTTCATCGATGATGATGGTGGTACTTGGTATCATTGGCGTTCACGACTGGCTCAAAACCAAGGAAGCGACTCCCGAAAAAGCCAAGAAACAGCTACTTTATTCGGGCATTACCGCCGTAGTACTCGGCTTAGTAGTAGCATTCATTCTACCTAGCCTCTTTGGTTTTACGGGAGCAAACGATGAGGCACTGCTCCAACGTTTTACCCAAGGACAAATCCAAAACATCGCCCCACTACTAGACGGGCTCGAATCCACTCGGGCAGCACTATACAGCGCAGATGCCTGGCGCAGCTTACTTTTTGTTGGCCTGACTTTTGGCATACTCTTTCTGCTTTTCAGAAAGACTATATCTCCACTTATAGGTGGCTTAGCATTAGCTGCTTTGTTACTGGTTGATTTCTCCGGTATTAATGGTAGGGAGGTCAGTAAAGCCGACTGGAACAAAGTGCCCCGAAGGGCTACCCCCTTTCAGCCAACAGCAGCTGATCAGCAAATTCTTCAAGATAAGGACCCGAATTACCGAGTCTTGAACCTCACGGTTAGTTCTTTCCAAGACGCCAGCACGAGCTACTTCCATAAAAATATTGGGGGCTACTCCGCGGTGAAGATGCGCCGTTATGAAGACCTGAAGAATGGTTACCTTTTGAACCGGGATCAGGACGTTTTAAACATGCTAAACACCCGCTACTTTATTATTCCGGGGCAAGACGGTCAACCTCAGGCACAGCGCAATCCTGGGGCTTACGGCCCCGCTTGGTTGGTCAGGAATATCCAAAGCGTGTCAACGAATGATGCCGAGTTTGCGGCCTTAGGTACAGTTGAGGATCTAAAGAGTACCGCTATTATCCACGAAGAATTCGCTGACGCCGTTAGTGGCTTGAACCCAAGTGGACAGGGAAGTATCAACATCACCAAGTACAGCCCGGATGAACTGGCCTACGACTTCAACTCCCCCAGTGAACAGTTAGTAGTCTTTTCCGAAATCTGGTACGGCCCCGACCTGGGTTGGGAAGTAGAAATCGACGGGCAAGCTGCTGACCTCATCCGTACCAACTATGTCTTACGTGGCCTGCGGGTGCCTGCAGGGCAGCATACTATTACGATGAAGTTCGCTCCTTCCAGCTTTTACACTGGCCGGGCAATCTCTTTGATTTGTAGTCTGCTTATTCTGCTGGGAATTGTGGGCTACGCAGCTTATGCTTACTTAAAGCGGGATAAAGTGGAGAAAACCGCTACGCCGACGTAGGTGATGTGAAGAAATGTTGAGTAGTAGAATGAGTGAATGAATACTCTAACTGACGGTTTTTGAATTGACCTCTCCCTAACCCTCCCCAAACGCCTCCGGCTGGGGAGGGAACCAAAAATCGACTAGTATTTTGTATTAAATCACCCCGTTTTGAAAACCATCGGGTAGAGTACTCATTCACTACTTCAGGTTTTCGCTAAGTCATTATTCTTGCGAACTACTTCGTCCGTTTCTTTCGGATCACTACTTGTCGGCGATCGGCCTTTGCTACATCGACGAAAAACTGGCGGTAATCGGGATAGGCTTCCGCAGGTAAGTCTGCCGGAACGAGTTTAAGGGTACGTACCCAGGTAAGGTGTCCTTCTGCACTGGCGTTAACCACCGCCCGGTACTCGCCGGCAGCGTGTTCAATGGTAGTTTCGGCTTCACCAAGACTCTCGATCTCCATGCCCTTTGGTAAATTGAGACGAACAGTATCCACCAGGAACTTTGCCGTCTGTTGACGGATGGGGAATTGCCGCTCACTGAGCTTATCGGGAACCCAATCATAGCGAAAGTATTTGTTGAGCGGGACAAAGAAACGCTGGCCAAGTTTTCTAGCGTAGCCAGGGACCTCCGTAGTATAGGTCAAGTTGGCCACCGGTTCATCGGGATCACAGTTAAGGGAATAGTTTTTGCCAGACACATCGGGCAGCAAATTATTCCGATTCAACCATTCCAGCTGTTTCGTCTGGTCTTTTTCACCGTGTAGTAAGTACCGGAGGTTCTCCTGGGAAGCGCCGTGAAATCCGGCCCGCAGTTGAAAAAGTGCAGCACCATCTTCTTGAACGGTAATCTTCACCGTACGCACGTGGCCGTTATCAGCGGGGGTGACCGCGGGCGTCCGCATCAACTTTCCTCCTTCAGGAGTTACCCAGAGAACATTACGGTCCCCTTTGCCGTCACCTAAATATCCGGGTGGGTTTACGTTACTGGTACATTCCAGGTACATATCCTCACTCGGTACGTAAAGTACCATGTGGTTGAAGGCAGAAGTAGTGAAATCCTCTGCTACGGGATAAAAAGAGCGATCATTCCAATCGATTAGGACAGGGTAGGATTCTATGTCAACTTCAGCAAGCATAGCTCCCAAATAATTACTGAGGGCTTTACAGTCTCCATAGCGATTTTCTTCCACGTAAGTAGCGGAGAAAGGCTGCCAACCACCAATGCCTAATTGTACCCCAACGTAGCGAGTGCGCTCTTGCAGTAGGCGGTACAAAGCATTGATTTTTTCTCGCTCAGAACTAAGGCCATCTGCCGTTTCGTGAACGAGGCTACGCAAGTTGTCCGGCAATTCATCCCGGCCTTCGATCAACTTCCCCATAAATACGCCAAAGTCATTCCAACTGGCCATGCTACCGCTATAATTCCCCACGTCAAATTGCTTGAGGACCGTCCGCACGTAAGGAAGGGTTTGGGAGCTTGGTGGAGCGAAAGCCTCGTAAGAACGGGCGGGGAGATTTTCAACGGACCATTGGTACAGCCGACGTGCTCCACCGTCTATCGTGGCCACCTCAGGGTCTGAGAGTTCATTAGTCCGATAAAGCAGTTCGTTATCAGCGGGTACTTCCGCAGAGAAGGAAGCTGCCTGCACCGATTCGTTGTAGCCCATCGGCATCCACTGAGGAAATTCAACGATACCGAAGTTCGAGAGCTTCTTCTCGTATTCAAATTCAACGGTATAGGGGTAAGTAGTGTGGGTAATGGTGGTAGTCCGGACCCTACTGTCATCATAAAATGTGCCACCACCCGTAGCGCGGATATCTTCAATTTCAGCTTTCTTGGCAGAGCGAATTTTTTTCCCAAAGCCATCGAAAAGCGTTGCCTTGAAGTTAGCAATCTTCGAATTATCGTCGTAATAGACCACTAAACGATTGGCATTATTGTGATCAGGGTCTACGATGGTCACCACCTTACGAACGTAAAGAGTAGCCTGTCGACTAGAGGTAGCGCGGTAGATTTTGTCGTAGGAACGTACCACGGAATGAGCGTTCTCCCGTAGTTCGGCAGGAATTGTGAACAGCGACAGGCTTAAATCCTGAGCCATCAGGGGAAGGCCGCAACTTATTGCTAGCCAAAGGATTAGGGTCTTCATTATTTAGCTCGCTTTAGTACGATAGTAGACTCTTGCATCTCAATAATCCGACGGAACATATCCCTCAGTCCTGCATATTCTCCTGGCTGATAGACGGTACGGTCCAGGGTAACCGTGAAGTTGATAGAAATCGTCCGATCAGGCTTTTCGGCAGCTGCGAAAACACACTGGAGGGTATTGTCTTCGGAGCGCAATCGAACCGACTGAGGGAGCTCTTCCACTGCGAATCCATCCGGGATCGCAATGCTAGTGATGTAGCGTTGCTGCCACGGGTAGGCAAAGTCAACCGGGTATATACGTTCTTCCACATCGACCAAGCCTTTTTCCAGAACAGGGCAAAGGATAGGTTGTAAGTAGAGGTAATCATCGATAGCCTGGCCCATTGGCACTTGCAATTTAAGATCCATGCTCAATGGTCCACTAACTTCAGCTGCGTCCTTAATTTCGTGGCTAAGCAATTCCGCTTCGGGAAACACTTCGACCACATCTTCGACGATGGGTAATTCGAAGTCCTGCTCCATTTCCTTGATTTGGTTACGACCATTGAAAGCAAAGTAACTTTGCAGGCGTGATTGAATGTCCACCTCGGCCAAGCCTTCTTCATCCAAGGCTACGTTAGCCATTACTACTTGGCTTGCCCTGGGCACAATTATGTCAATCCAGTGTGGATTATCAGGATCGGCAACAAAAGCTCGATGATTTAGGGCCTTAACCCGGGGAAGGCCGGGAGGACGACTCACATCATTGGGGTCCATGATGGTTAATTTTCCGCTGATGTTGGCCAGTACCATCAGGTGGTCAAACTGCGCCATCAGTGGATAGAGTTCAAGGGGCGTACCCCCGTCCCTAAGTGGGAGAATAAGCGGGTGCGCGTCAATTCCCGCTTCACGTAGTAATGCCAATAACATCATACTCTTTTCTCCACTACTGCCTTCAGCGGCTTCAAAAACCTTATTGGGTGTATTTTCGACTAGCCAACTATACTGGCCATTCCAGGAAATCTTACCCGCAACGAAGTTGTAAAGAATAACCGCCTCATCCGTTTTGGAGGCTGCATCAGCCAGCAGCGGTTCCACGGCCTTCCATACTTTTCCGTAATTAGATTTATGCCGGTAAATTTTACCAAAATCGGATCTAAGGTCTAAATCTTTGGTGGTTTCTTTCCAATTCGTAAAAATTTCTTGAACGGGTTGGTTGGGATAGGCAACAGACTGGAGTTGGAAACGTACCTGGGGAATGTAGTCGGAAAAATTATTCACGTAGGGCTGTTCATCATAGGCGGGCAAATCGCCGTAGGCCCACCTAATTTCGCGGTGGGGAGCATTACCATTACCAAAGCGACGGTTAACTACGTCGACTTCATTTATGGTATAATTCGAGGCATTTCCGAGACTCACGTAGTTAAAGTAAGCGGGAATAGACGCTCGGTACTCCGCCCACCGAACGGGAATGTCCTCCTGAAAATAATAACGAGCGGGGATGGTAATACCATCACTCGTTTTAGTGTAGGTATATTCAATAATCGCTCCCTCGGCCACATTAGGGAAGGTGAATTTATAGGTATCGTAATCTTCGTTGAGGTGTTCGCGGATGAAATCACTTTTACCGAGTTTTTTGACCCCACCATCAGGTAAATGAATAATCGCCTTAAGGCCAGTTATGCCCTGGCTTTTACGGTAATAGCCCAGCTCTACGTCGGCGTGATCAAAGCTGGATTCACGGAGTAACTTAACGCGACGATGGCGCTTTTCCTTTAACATGGGAGATCCCGTGGGGTCCAAAACCAAGCTCATATCCAGCAAGTCGTAAAGCACGTAGGCGTCGGCGGATGAATCTCCTGGAGCTACCGTAAGCTGACGGTCCGCAGTGGTAATATCGCCAAATTTAACTTCGGCGGGGTCGTCTTGGGAAAATGAGATTAAAGGGATGAAAATTAATAGGTATACTATTGAAAAACGGTGTAACATATAGGTGGTAATTGGAAATGTGGAAATAGGGATCGAAAACTCTAAGCAACTACAAGGTACAAAAAACCAAGGAGTTAGCTACCCCATGGGGCCCCACACCTGTGGGCGACAAATCGCACTGAAGCAGATGGATGAGGTGCTTACACTCCTGCTTGGCCAAGCGCTATAAGATGCCTCCAATCGGCAAACAGTTACGATGATCTCAAATTCGCGAAGCGGGTGAGCTTGCGATTGCCCTACCTAACATTAGCTAATCTCAGTAAATACTCCTTCGTTGCTAAATTAAAACCAATCATTGCACCGGCGCACCGGCGCCCGCATGATTGCGCAAGCTGGAAATATGTAAGTAATG
>JBCDGT010000161.1:0-6899 GCA_038750915.1 Bacteroidota bacterium | reverse complement strand
GCCTGCTTCATCAAAGTTAAATGTCATTCCTAATCCTGCTACTGGTACTTCCCCGGTACGGATTTTGGGCGCGGACGCAGGTGCAAAGAAAAGTACCCAAGCACGCGACTGTACAAGTTCAAATTTACCACTCCGCACGGCGCTTAGTAAGGGCCATTTACCAACTTCATTTCAATCCTTCTCTGATGAATACTTTACTTAAAGGTTTCCCTATTCTTTTCCTGATGGTGCTTACCTCAGTAACCATCTTTGCACAAGATGAGGGTGAAGTCCCTTTCGACCCCCTTTTTGGAGATCCATTGAACGATAATGGCCAGCCTATTACCCGTGATTATGACGATCACGGTGATACTTATGCTGATTTTTATATCCCAGGAGACACTCCCTATAGTGCCATTAATTTTAAACTAAAGGGAGGAGCGGGAGGCTCAGCTAAGGCTGGTTCTTCCTGTAATTCGGATGGTGGAGCGGGAGCGACAACTGAGATTCTCGCTATCATTGGGGACGAAGAAGGCATGCTTCCCCGTGGTTGTTACCTGAGGTTTATTATTGGCGAGGCCGGGGTAAGTGGATCAACGGGTTCCATCGGTAATGCCGTAGGAGGCGGAGGGGGGGGTACCGCCATCCTTTACAATCTGGAAGGTGGAGATGACGAATGGGAAATTCTAGCCGTCGCAGGTGGTGGTGGCGGTGCTTATCAGGGAGCCTTCTTTGGGGGATGTATCGACAGCCAAAATGGTCAGGGAGGGCGTAGTACCACCGAAGGGGGAGACGGTGATGACACCTTCGGTGGTAGCGGTGGGGAAGATGGCCAAGGAGGCAACGGAGGGGGGATTAATTTTGACCTGGCTGGTGGCGGCGGTGGAGCTTTTGGCGGTGGTGGTGGAGTAGGAAGTAGTGAAGGCGGTAGAGGCTTCCCAACGGGAGGGAATGGCGGTTCTGGCACCGAAGATTCGGAGGGCGGCTGGGGCTTTGGTGGCGGTGGCTCCGGTGACGATGCCGGCGCTGGCGGTGGTGGCTACTCCGGCGGCGGCGGCGGTGGTATTGGTAACAACGGCGGTGGTGGCGGTAGTTACGTCAATGAGGATAGGGCCATTACCCTCGTCATCACGGCTGGAGGTACCGACGCTTCGATGCTCGACGGAGAAATAACCTATGAATTCACCTCCGTCTGTCGGGCCGCTTTCGACGGCTTTGATTACATCAATCCACTATGTTCTCCTGAAGACCGGGGACGTATCCAATTAAATTATTTCGCGATAGGTTCAGCCGGCTGTTCAAGAGACAATATTGATTACTCACTTACCCCGGTCAACGGATGGCGCCACCTCGGCGATGGGGTTATCCGGTCCCTGCGGGCAGGAAACTATACCGTTCACGCACGCAATTTAGAACTTGACGCCATTGTAAGTACTTATCAGATCACCATTGGCGTCACTGATGAAGTACCCACTGCACTTTGTAATGACATCACCGTTGACCTTGACGATACCGGTAATTACAGTAATCCCAACCTGGTCAACCTCATCGACCAGGGCTCTAGCGGACCGTGTAATCCGGTCCTGTCCGTCGATCGGACCACCTTCGACTGTACCGACGTAGGCCCAAACACCGTAACCCTTTCCGTGGCGGGCTCGCACGGGCTGACGGGTACTTGCCAATCGACAGTAACCGTCAGAGAGGGAGCCAATCCAGTCATTACTGCACGCTGTAAACCCGATAAGACCATTGAATTAAGTAACGGGACGGTCACCCTTACCGATGAAGACGTTAATGCCGGTTCTACTATAGGCGCCTGCCCCGTGACGGGCACCATCACCCCGTCAACCTTTGACTGCAATGACGTGGGGACGAACACCGTAATCTACTCGATTAGCCGCGGCACAACGGTCAGAGGCTGTTCCATGAATATTACAATTACGGATAGTAATCAACCCACTGCGAACTGCCGCCCCAACTACGAACTCCTCCTAGCAGGGAACGGTACCGCAACCCTCAATCCTACTGTACTAAACAATGGCAGCCTTTCCAATAACTGTACCAGCCTGAGCTTCTCCGCAGACATCACCAGTTTTGACTGTGATGACATTGGCCCCAATACCGTCACCTTGTCGGTTACGGATGGTTATAACCGCACGAGTAGTTGTGAGACTACGGTTACCATCGTCGAGGTTACCTCGCCCATTGCCCAGTGCCAGGACATTTCCGTGGCATTGGATGAGCATGGTAACGCTGCCATCACTGCAGCTCTAATTGACAACGGCAGTAATGCTGGATGTTCCACTACTTTGAGCTCTTCTGTTTTATCCTTCGACTGCGCTGATCTGGGAGAGCAGATCGTGACCCTCACAGCCACTTCGGTGCTGGGGCAACAGGCTACCTGCCAAGCCATAGTTACGGTGATAGATACAATTCCTCCTTCCGCTTTTTGCCAGGACTTCACCTTCACGGATATTCCCGCTTCTCTATTCGCTTTCCGCCCCTTTCTGTTTAGCAATGCCGAAGATAATTGTGGGGTCAGTAGCTTCCAGTTTCTGGATAATCCTACGTTTGACTGTGAAGATATTGGAACCCAGGAAGTACAGCTTGAGGTGACTGACGGCAGTGGTAACCGGGACACCTGTGGGATAACCGTAACGATAGACTATGAACTTGAGGAAGTAGTGACAGGATGTGACGGAGAAAACTACACGATCGAACTGGAGGATGATGGTAGTTATACCTTGACGGAACAAGATCTCTTTTCTTACTTAGGGGCTTCTCTAGGCCTAACCTGTCGCAACTTCTCCGACCTCTCCCCTTATGCTAGTCAAACTGTGTTTACCTGCGCCAATGTAGGAGAAGCAGTACCCGTCACCTTCTCCTTAACCGAACCCGGCGAGGCTCCCAGCACTTGCGTGGCCAACATCATTGTTGAAGACAATACCAATCCTGTTTGCTCGACCGCTCCCCAAGTAGCCATCAAGGCCTTTCTCGCCGGCGCTTACGAGGCAGCCACCGGCTTGATGCGGGATGATCTGCGGTGGCTGGGCCTCGTGCCTACTAATTCTCCGTACGGTAATAGCGATGAAACAACCAGCAACCTGGTACTGGCAAAAAGCGGCCCAGACGCCATCGTCGACTGGGTAGAACTGGAAATCCGCATTGCCGCCGACCCCACTCAAGTGCTGCACACCCAGTCTGCTTTGCTACAGCGGGATGGTGACGTGGTGGACCGAGATGGGGTGAGCCCCGTCAGTCTGATCGGCGTCGCATCCGGTAATTACCACGTGGCCGTCAAACACCGTAACCACCTGGCCATGATGACCCAGGCTCCGGTTGCCCTCCAGTAAGTGACGCGCCTCTTCCACGCTCCTTGCTTTTCTCCTCTACTTGGCACCCGCGTCCGCGCCCTATTTTTTGGGGCCTAAAGTTTAGCGCGGACGCAGGTGCAAGGCAAATAACCATAAGCAATGCCCCCAACATATTTACCTAAATGCTATCTCCCATGACTACTTTACGCTCCCTGCTTTCTTTATTTTTCCTGCTTGGCGTTCTGCCCCTAGCGGCCCAGACCGATCTAATCGCCGACGGTACTTTACGTACTATCAATTATAACGGAACTTACCAGGACTTCACCATTCCCGCTGACTTCGCTGGGTCACTCTTCCTGGAAGCCAAAGGTGGCGACGGAGGTTTTGGCCGCGCCCAACTCGACGGCGATTGTGACGGCCCGGGAGGAGTTGGTGCCACGGTGTATCAAGAAATCATTGTGGGTAACGGAGCGAATCAAATTCCTCCCGGCACCACCATCCGGTTTATCGTTGGCGAAGCTGGTGAATCGGAAAGTACCAATGGCGGTATCGTGGTGGGCTACCGCGAAGGCTCCGGTGGGGGTGGTACTGGCGTACTAGCTAAGATCAATGAATCCTGGGAAATCCTGAGTGTGGGCGGCGGTGGCGGCGGTGGCTACGCCGCTGTTTCCTTTGGTTTTTGTAGCACGGAGAGTGACGGTAAACCAGGTAATACCAGCAGCAGTGGTACGGGGGGAAGAGGGTCTGATTCCGGTAGTGGCGGATCAAACGGTGAAGGAGGAGATTCCTCCTATGATGGTGGTGACGGCAACCGCCGCGGTGGTGGCGGCGGCGCCTTCGGGGACGGGGAAGGCGCCAGCTACTTTGGCAACCCCACCGGTGGGCGGCGGGGCTGGGTCAACCACAATAGCGGTGGCAACCCCGTCGGTGGTGCCGGTGGCCAACTGAATTATGCCCTAGACGGAGGCTTTGGCTTTGGCGGCGGCGGCGCCTGCGATAATGGCGCCGGTGGTGGCGGTGGCTATTCCGGCGGCGGATCTGGTGATTTTAATGGGGCTGGCGGTGGTGGTGGCAGCTACGCCCATCCCGACTACTCCGTCGCTTATGATATTCCTTCCGCCAGTACCACGATGAATAGTCAGGATGGTTACGTCAACTATAAACTCGCCTGTACCAAGGGCATTACCGTAACGGGCTTCGATTACGTCAACCCGCTGTGCCTACCCGGTGATCAAGGACGGATCCAATTCACTTATACCCCGGACGACCTCGACGATTTTTGCAAAAGCGCCCTAGACTGGCGCTTATCCCCCATCAACGGTTGGAACCACCTGGGCGACGGGCTCTTCCGGTCCATGCGCGCCGGAAATTACACCCTCACGGTCAGGAATAGGCACATTGATGAGGTAGTGGCTACTTACGATTTCACCATTGCTCCCAACGGTATTGCCCCCGTGGCGCGGTGTAAGGACGTTACCGTTACCCTGGAAAACGGTCTTTACGACAACCCCAACTTCGCCAATTTGATCGACAATGGCTCCACCAGTTTTTGTGATGAGCCCTTGACGCTTACCGCATCAGACACTGATTTTGACTGTACTGACGACACCAAATTGGTGTTACTCACCGTAACCGGTCATAATGGCGTTACGGCTATTTGCAACTCTACCGTTACGGTCATCTCGCCGCCGGAGGAAGCCTCGGTGGCTAATTGCCGGTCTGCTTTCCAGGTTGACTTGGTCGACGGAGACGTCTCCCTCAACGTTACCGACATTGACGATAATTCGCAGCTTTCCCTTTGTTGGCTAGATCAAACCATTAGTCCTACACAGCTCAGCTGTGATGATTTAGGTAGCGTAGACGTCACCCTCACCATCGAAGACTTCAACGGTGCCCAGTCCCAGTGTATCACCACCGTCAACGTGGTAGACTCAGGACAGCCTACCGCTGACTGTAAATCGACTTATGAACTACTCCTGCAGGGTGATGGCACGGCTACGCTCAACCCCGCAGATTTAAATGGAGGCAGCCTTTCCAATAACTGTACCAGTCTGAGCTTTTCGGCGGACATCTTGGACTTTGACTGTGAGGACATTGGCCAAACCACCGTCACGCTTACGGTGACCGACGACTACCAACGGAGCAGTACCTGCCAGACAGTGGTCGATATCATTGAGATTGCTGCCCCCATCGCTCGCTGTAAAGACATCACCGTTGCCCTTGACGCAAATGGTAGCTATTCTCTCAATTCCGCGGAACTGGACGACGGAAGTAACGCAGGTTGTTTCACCAGCCTGAGCACCTCCGCCTCCAGCTTCAGCTGTGACGATTTGGGCGAGCAGACAGTCACTTTGACGGCCACATCGGCCCTGGGGCAACAGGCTACCTGCCAGGCCACCGTAACCGTAGTGGATACGATCCCGCCAACGGCTAATTGTATCGACGTCACCATGAACACCATCCCCCAAAGTTTATTCGTTTATCGTACCCAATTATTCCAGATCTCCGAAGACAACTGTGGGATTGGGGGCATTGAATTTCTCGACGACGCCCTGATTGACTGTGAAGACATTGGTGTTACCCAGGTACGTATTGAAATAACAGATCACAGTGGTAATCGGGATACCTGCGCCATCACCGTTACGTTGAACTACGAATTGGAAGAAGTAGAAGCTGGTTGTGACGGTGAAAACTATTTCGTCGAGCTGGAGGATGACGGGACTTACCTGTTAAATGAGGATGATCTCTTTGCGATATTGAGGTTTTCCGACGGGGTGGAATGTCGCGACTTTCCTGATCTCAACCCAACCGCCAGCCAGGCATTGTTTACTTGTTCGAGCCTGGGCGAGGCAGTCCCGGTAACTTTCAGCTTGACCGAGCCGGGTCAGGTACCGAGTACCTGTCAGGCGTTCATTATCGTTGAAGACCAGATCGATCCCGTCTGTGCTACCGCACCACAGTTGGCCGTCAAGGCTTTTTTAAGTGGTGCCTTCGACGCTACCACCGGTCTCATGCGAGATGATCTGCGGGCTTTGGGTCTGGTGCCTACTGTTGATCCTTACGGCAACTTTAGCGTAGTAGCTACCAGGTCAGTGCTGGAGGTAACTGGCCCCGACGCCATTGTGGATTGGGTGCAACTTGAGCTTCGCAGCGCTACGGATCCTACTCAAATTTTACACGTGAAGTCGGTTTTGCTACAACGCGATGGTGACGTCGTGGACTGGGACGGAGTGAGCCCCATCACCTTGCCTGGTGTTGCTGCCGGGAACTACTACGTAGCCATCAAACACCGCAACCACCTGGCGATGATGACCCAGACGGCAGTTACGCTTGAATAAGGGACTAGCCCCTTCTGTGTTCATTGCTCTACTCCTTGCCTTGCACCTGCGTCCGCGCCTCACTCCCCTCGTGAAGGATGGGGGCTGACGTGGTCGTGGGTACAAGGCAAAGAGTCGAGGAACATTGTGGGTCGCCGGCCTGCTCTCTGCCTCCCTACTTTTTGACTTTACTTGGCCGTATCCCGTATTCTCTTTCGAAAGCCGTAGAAAAGTAGTTTAGTGAGGTGAAGCCAACTTCGTAAGCCACCTCGGAAATCGTCAGTTTTTC
>JBCDGT010000160.1:0-6904 GCA_038750915.1 Bacteroidota bacterium | reverse complement strand
TGTCGATCGGTTAGATTTGACGCAGCTAATAATTCCTGCCCTTCCGGTAGGAGTCCGTCCCAATGGCTCAGTGGGCGCAGGTAATATAATTTATCGCTGAAGCGGTTGTAGAAGCGACTCTTCTCGTTGACCCGATATTTTCCCCCAAATTTGAATTCTCCCCGCCAAGAATCTCCGAGGTTAAAGGGTATCTTGAAGTCGATGAAAGCCGTACTGATGGCCTCTTCATTCCCGGTATCCTGGTAGTTGGATCTCGTCAGGTAAAAGTTATTGATATCGGGATTGGCGAAAGCATAAACCTGAGCAGTGGTCTGCCGGTTTTCTTCCTGTCGTGCGGCTGGGTCGATGTCCTGACCGCCACCGCCCACGAAACCGAAGCCAAGGTTGAGGGGTGTTTGTCCCATCGTTTTACTATAACTTGCTCCCCACTCGATGTTCATGAAACTCAGGTTATGGCGGGCGGTGAGCGAGCCCGAATAGAGATCGATGCTGCTTTCGTTGAGGGAAGGACCTCCCCCAAATCCGTCGATGCCATAGGTCTCGGTGTGAGTGAACTGATCACGAGTAGTACGCGAATAAATACCGAGTACAGTAACTTCGGTATTCTGGCCAAAGTCGTAGTCCAAACCCAAACTGGCATTATACCGCCGGCGAATTTCCCGGCGGTGCGTGAAGCGGAGCCCATTGGCAATTTGTTCCTGAATGTTGAGGAAGGTGTCAAGCACTTCACCGTTGTCCGTCCAATTTCCTCCCACAATCCTGGCGCTTCGGTTGAAGCGTTCTACGTTGGCCGTAGCTATTACGCCTAATTTATTATTGAAAACACGGCGATTTAAGGAGCCGGTAAGTTTGTAATCTTTAAATTCATCCACCACGCCGTTGTAGCCACCAAGAGCTTTGAGGGAAGCTCGAGGGCGATCGTCCGCCTTAATAATATTGAGGTTGACCGTACCTCCGAGGGCATCCCCGTCCATGTCCGGTGTCGGGCTTTTAAATAGCTCAATACCGGATAGCAATTCTGGAGAAATCAGGGCTAAGTCAACTGAACGATCATTACCGGAGGTGGAAGGCAGCCGCACCCCATTGATGTTAATGGCGGTAAATTTGGGGTCCAGTCCACGAACCACGATTTTAGACCCTTCACCGCCGCTACGGTTGATGGCCACGCCCGGTAAACGGGAAATAGCTTCCGCCGCATTTACGTCAGGGAGTTCCTTTATTTTATCGGCGGAAACGAAGTTGGCAATTCCGTCTGAAGCGAGTTGCTGATTAATGGCTTTGGCCTGGCCGAGTGCCTGGGCGGTCACCAAGACTTCTTCACCGAGAATCACTGCTCCGCCAAGTTTCACGGCGATCTCTGCCGTATTCCCTTCAGTGATGGTTACCATTCTTTCTTCCGTGGTAAAGCCGATGAAGGAAATGGTAATAACCTGCTCTCCTACGGGGATATTCTGCAATAAGAAGCTCCCATCGATATCCGTTACGGTACCAAGAGCTGCATTATCCTTAATGAAAACACTGGCGCCAGGTAGGCCCGATCCGTCTTCAGAGTCGGTTATTAAGCCTTTAACAGAACCTGTTTGTGCCATCAGGCCAACGGAAAAAAGACTAACTAGTAGTAAGAAATTGATTTTCATATACATGATCGTACGCTTAAAGCCAAGTATCCTTAGGTGAGTGTTGTAATCCTTAAGTATTCTATTGTCAATGTTACCTGATTGGCCAGGGAGAATCATCTAAATGAAGGGAGACAATCGTTTAAATCACTGATAATCAGATTTTAAGCAACTTATCATCCGGAGAATAGTGTTACCAAATCAAGTTTCAAGGCGCGGCCGCTGGTACTGAGTAAGTTCGCCAAGCGCAAGCAAGGAGAAGTTAATTTTCGCGCTAGCCCCTTAAGTGATCGTTAAAAAGGATAACGGAAGCTTATCTAGCCTTACTTTAGAGTTCAGCACCCGAAAACCTATCTCAAAGCGTATGCCAGCTATCTACCGAGTCGGCGTCCTCCTCTTTTTGTCTTTAAGCCTTTCTGCGCAGGACGCTTATTATCAGCATTTCTACGGCAACGAAGCCGACTACAACCCCGCCATGGTGGGGCAGCGCGGTGCTATGCGCCTCGGCATCAGCTACCGGACCCAGTGGTACGCTACCGATGCTCAGCAGTACACCACCCAGAAGGTCACTTTCGAGGAAAGCCTGCCCTGCTTCTTTCTCGACTATGGCCTCTTTGCCCGCCAGGATGAGGAGGGGGAAGGCAAACTGACCACCACTGAATTTGGCGGCCGCATTGCAGCCGCATTTCCCCTCTCCAAGAAAAACGCCGACGACGTATTGAACCTAAGGGTTGGCTTCGGCCTGGCCTTCGGCCAACGCTCCGTGGACTTCTCTAAGCTCACTTTCCTAGACCAGCTCGATCCCTTTTTCGGCTTAGTCGACGAAAACGGAAACGCCAACCCTACGGGCTTTCAATCCCCGCTCAACGGCGGTGCCAGCCCGCGCTACTCGACACCAAGTTTTGGCGTCTCTCTGAAGGGTGGTTTGAATCGCTCCAGCAAGCGTCCACTGACTTTCGACGTCGGTATTGCGGTACATAACCTTGGTCTATTCGTTAACCCCGATAGCCGACAGTCGGCTTCTCTGCTGGGCCTCGATAATGCCTTGGGGGAGCGCTGGGTGTTCACTGCGCTGGCCGACGTGGTCTTCGCCCGGGATGCCCGCCGCCGTTACTGGTCCGCACGCCCTTCCCTAGTCATCCAAGAACAGGAAGGTCTCCGCTACGCAGAATTCGGCAGTGGGCTCAGTTGGAATAAGACCGTCAATGTTGGGGCTTACTACCACGTTTCTTACGATAATGCCGATTCAGCCAATAATGAAAGCTGGACGAGCCTACAGCTCGAAATCGGCGACCGGCTCGGGCAGTCCGATACCCGGCTCGACATCGCCTTTAGTTACGCCTTTCAGTTTGGCTTCTTAAAGAATTACGTACGGCCACCGCTGGAGGTGACGGCTACGTTCAGCTTCGGTAAGTCCACTACCTGTATGCTGATGGGCTACGGCGACGAAGCCGTCATGTCCCGCCGCAACGCCACCAGCTGCTTCAACTTCACCACCGCCCGTAACCGTTTGTACGACAATATCTGGTACCGTGAGCAATAACCGCCAATATCCCTCTCCGTGCGCCGCCCTCTTCACTTTGCTCCTTATCTGCTTGTGTTGCACCAGCGGTCGCGCCCAAATATGCCCCGACAACGCCTGTGGCAACCTAACCGTAGGTTTCACCGCTACTGGTTCCGCGGTCGTATTCTGCGAAGGCTCTACCATTACGCTGGAAAACACCTCCGTTGCGGGTTTCGATTTTTTCATTATCGACTGGCAGGATGGGCAAATCGACACCGTTTTCAACTACAACGACGTCAGCCACCGCTATACCTTTCCCGAGCCCGACGAGAATGCCTGTAATGCACCAGCTTCTTTCAATGTCTCCTTTCAGGGAATCGCTGAATGTGCTGCGGGGCGTAGTTGTCAGCCGGGAAGTTTGGGTTTTAGCGTTATGCCGCGCCCCATTGCCCGGATGCAGGTGCCAACGGAGGTATGTTCCGGTCGCCCCCTCAATTTTCGGAGCAGCACCAGCTGTAATGCGGAAACTTTCCGCTGGGACTTTGGCGACGGAAATACCAGTATGGACCCTAACCCCAGCCATACCTACGGTGCCCCGGGATCTTATACGGTCAGCCTCGAAGTGACGGGACTCGGCGAGTGCGCCAGCGTAACCGATCGGGTAAGCCGGCAGATCGATATCGTCACCCCGCCCGACGCGGTTTTCGTCTCTAGCGATGATGACCTAGTTGCTTGTCGCGGTAGTGAGATCACCTTCACCAACCAATCTAACGACGATACGAACATCGAATGGACGATCAGTCCCGGTAGTGGCTGGGAATTCATCGACACGATGATGAACGAACGCTCCGAAGTGATTACCATTCGCTTTTTGCAAAGTCGCGATTACACCATCAACCTGCGCGGCTTCAATGCTTGTGACAGTGAGGAAAGCGAGCAAGTGATCACCATCGAAGACGCGCCGACTATTCGCCTGGAGGACCCACCGCCCTCCTGCGAGTCAGTTACCCTGACACCAGCCGACCTTAATTACCGCGTAGATGGCAACACCACCTCTATCTGCTGGGAATTCACTGGCGGCAACGGCACCAATACCTGTACGGAAGACTTCGGCTCCGTTACCTATACCAGCTCCGGAAGCGTACGGCTGATCGTAGAGAGCCTCTGTGGTATGATCGAACGAACGGCTAATGTGGTGGTGCAATCTGGAGAAGTCCCCATGCTTACGACTCAACCGGAGTACTGTACGGGGTCAGCTATCGATACTTTTCGCACCAGTTCGCCGGGTGGCACTTGGTCGGGGCCAGGCATTGTGAGCGCTAGCCTGGGTACTTTCAATCCGGCGGCAGCCGGCGCGGGCACGCATACCATTCGCTACGCCATTACGGATGGTCCCTGCCAAAACGAGAATACGATCATGGTGGAGGTTGTCGCTAGTGAAACGGTAACGGTCACCGACGAAACCATCTGTATCGATGACGCAGCCATCAGCCTGAGCGCTATTCCGAGTGGTGGCACCTGGTCCGGAACCGGCATCACCGATGGTGCCGTAGGTACCTTCGATCCTGGCGTCAGTGGCGTAGGGGACTTTCAGCCTACCTACGATTACCTGGATCCCAACGGCTGCGCCGTCACCGCTCGGCCCACGGTGACCGTGGTGGCCTTACCCACCGTCAGTACGGTTGATACCGCTTTAGTATGTTTGGTCGACGAAACTATTTCGCTGGCCGGTATCACCTCCGCTACGCCAAGTCCTGCCGGCGGCACTTTCGTTTGGATTGTCAACGGCACCCCTATTTCCGGCGATAACTTTAACCCCACTACTGATCTGCCCGGCGTCGGGACTTATCTGTTGGAATATGCCTATGCCCTCAGCCCTTGCGAAATTACCGGTACGACCCAGCTGCAGGTGATCGAGAACCCCGTACTGGCACTGACACAGCAGGACAACGTTTGTATCAGTGAAGGAACGCTAACCCTTGCAACCAACCTTAGTGGTGGAGAATGGTCCGGGCCAGGCATCAATCCGATAACGGGTGAAATCAACCTAGCCTCCGCAGGCGGCGGCGATCGCACCTACACCTACGTCTTTCAACCCGGCGGTTCTTGTGAACAGCAGATGAGCCAGACGGTGACTATCGAAGACCCGGGCGCGACCATCGACGCAGGCACGACCCAAGCCGTCTGTGAGGCCGAGGTGCTAACGGTAACTTTAACCGGTGCTTCGCCTGCCGGAGGCCGTTGGTCGGGCCCAGGCATAACCGATCCCGTAGCGGGAACGGTTGATTTGACTTCTCTGATGGCCGGCCAGGATTATGAGTATACCTACGCCATCGAAAGCGCTACAACCCCTGGCTGCGCGGCGGAGGACCGCAAGACACTGCGCTACAACGCCCGCCCGAATCCTAATTTTATGGTAGACGGCGCCACCTGCATCAATCAAGAATTTGGCCTGAGTGCTGGGCAAACCGGCAGTGGCTTCACCTACCGCTGGGATTTTGGCGACGGCACAACGAGCAGTCAACCCGAACCCCGGCATACCTACACCACCGGCGGCACTTTCACCCAAAGCCTGCAGGTGACCTCGCCGGCGGGCTGTGCGGCGGATACGAGCGCCACGATTTACGTCACGACCCCTCCCGCTCCCGCCTTTACCCTGGATAGTCTGGAGGGCTGCGCTCCTTTTGTGCTCGACCTGGCCGACGAAAGTACCGGCGACGATTTCACTACTACCTGGCGGGTGAACGGGCAAACCTTCCCCGGTAGCCAAAACCTCAACTACGTGATCGATAGCTTTTTCACGGATACCGTGATCGAAGTCCGCTTAGAAGCCAGCAATTTTTGCGGGGCGCGGGCGCAGGTGCAAAGTGTGTTGGTCAGGCCCTACCCCACCGTCATCTTCGGTTTGGCTACCGACGATGGTTGTTCTCCCTTTACTCCGGAGATCAATAACGTCACCCGGGGCATGCCCGATACTTGGTTCTGGGATATGGGTAATGGCCTCACCGGTACAGATAGCTTGCCCCCCATTCAGCCGTATTTTACTCCGGAAGACTCCGTAAGCGTGTACAACATCCGCCTGATTGCCAGCAATGAGTGCGGCGTCGACACCCTGACCGAGCAACTGACCGTTCACCCCCCTGACGTAGACGCCTTTATTGGTGTTGACACCCTAGCGGGCTGTCAGCCCTGGCGCTTCGAACCGCGAAGTTTCTCCACGCCTGGTGCAGCCTTGGCCTGGGAAGTCACTAACCCCAACGGTGAACTCGTTGCTACCGGCAACGGAGCTACCCCCAATTTCGAACTGACGGACGTTGGCCTCCACCGCGTTATCCTCCGCGCCGCCCGCTGCGGAGAGGACGCCGACACCATTTTCGTGGATGTTTTACCAGCACCAGAGGTTAGCTTTTCCACCATGCCTAGGATTTGCCAGGACGAAGAACTTAACCTTGTCAATACTTCGACGGGGATTGCGGGTGGTAATTGGGACTTCGGTAATGGCATGACCAGTGACCAGTTAAACCCAATGGTTACTTACGATTCAGTAGCTACTTACGAGATCAGCTTCACCGGTTTCTCCGCGCTGAACGGTTGTCCGGCTACGACTACCACTCTGGTGACGGTGGCACCACTGCCCTTCGTAGCTATTGCTACTACGGATACCACTGGCTGTGGCCCCTTTACCACACGCTTGCGGAACACAGCTCAAAATGTTGGCTCCTTAACTTACAACTGGGACTTTGGCGATGGCACGAACGCCAGCACGGAAAGCGAACCGGAGCAT
>JBCDGT010000159.1:0-6909 GCA_038750915.1 Bacteroidota bacterium | reverse complement strand
CCAGCCCTAACGTGCAAATACTTACTGATGATGTACAAAAACACTGCTACCATTTTTACCTTGCTTTTGGCGACTCAATTTCTTTGGCCAGGAGGTGCTATCCTAGCACAACCAGAAGTGGATTCTGTCCATTTCACGACAGGTTTCCAGGTGGGAGAGGTGACGGATTCCAGCGCGGTACTCTTGGTGCGGCTGCACACACAGGCCAAGCCCGTACCCGTACGACACGAGCGTAAAGCAGCTCCTATGCGGTATCCTATCAATTTTTTCTGCTGACCTGGAGTTGTGGGAATTAGACGGGGCAGTTCCTGGTACCTTTGGTGAAATTCGCCTCACTTTAATCCCTAAGGGAGGAGAGGCAACTAGCCACCCTTGGCAGTACGTTTCTCCTTACCAAGGCTATACCCATAAGGTTTTCCTCGAGGACTTACAACCGGCAACCACTTATACGATATTGCTGGAAGGGCGTAAGAAAGCAGGGACGCCAATCGCAAAGACTTCCGGACATTTTCGGACCCTGCCTCCGGCTGATGAAGTAGTCCCGGTCACCTTTACGTCCTCTACCTGCCAGTATTTCTGGGACTACGACGATCCGGTCCGTGGCTTCCGGATTTATGACGCCATGCGTGAACTAAAACCGGCTTTTCACTGCCAGACCGGTGACTACGTCTACTACGATAAACCCGGCCCTTTAGCTAAGACTGTTGCTCTGGCCCGACATAAGTGGACGGCCATCAACGCTTGGCCAAGTTTACGAGACTTCTACACCGAGGTTCCTCTGTTTATCCAGCGAGACGACCACGATGTACTGGACGATGACGCTCATCCCGCCAGCGAACCCTATGGTGAACTGACTTTTTCTGATGGCTTACTCCTCTGGAACGAACAAACCCCCACGGATCCGGATCATCCGTATCGCCGTATTCGCTACGGCAAGGATCTGGAAATATGGCTGGTGGAAGGACGTGCACTCCGTACTCCTAACCCTGAACCTGACGGCCCGGAAAAGTCCATTTGGGGAAAAGAGCAGGTAGAATGGTTCAAAGAAACGCTACGAGCATCCGATGCCACCTTTAAAATACTTATGTCACCTACACCGGTCGTTGGGCCGGATCGTACCAATAAATCGGATAATCATGCCAACGCCAACTACGCAGCGGAAGGCAGGTGGCTCCGCCGGTTCCTGGCCAATCAGCCTAACACCTTCGTCGTAAACGGCGATCGGCACTGGCAGTATGTTTCCCGCGATACCGAAACGGGTCTGTATGAATTCAGTCAGGGTCCCTCTAGCGACGAACACGCTCAAGGCTGGAAAAAAGGTGATCAAAGAGAAGAGCACGAGTTCTTACGAGTTGCCGGCGGGTTCTTATCCGTAACCGTGTCAAGGAAAAACGAAAACCCAACGATCTGTTTTCGACACCATGATACTAGGGGAGTAGTGGTTAATGAGAAGATGATCGTTGGGTCTGGGAACTAGGAGCTGGACGCTGCGCTACTAGGAGGCAGTCTAGTTTTGTATTTTACTCCTTCAGTAATTTCTTAAAATATTTGCAATCTAATTCCCTTACTTACCTAAAGAGTCTAAGATAACCCCACTTACTTCACCATTACCTTATGCATCGCCGATCCCTGTCCGTCAGTAACGGCTAGGAGGTAGAATCCAGCGGGTAATGAGCTGGCATCAATGCTTAATGCTATGTTACCGCGATGTAGGATTTGTGTTTGTAGCACTCGACCTTCGGTTGTCAGCAGGCGAAAGCTCAGGTCCGATTGGTACACTGCTTCCAGACGAATGTTGAGTATTCCGGCGGTTGGATTTGGGAAAAGGGTCAGGTCTGCACCGACTAGGGTAGGGGAGCGGGTGCTGACGAGACCATCATTGTTTTCGGCATTAAAGGTCGATGTCATATCCCGAAAATCACCCGTGCCATTGGGAAAACGTCCGTGAGAGATGTCGGCCACTTGGTCGGCGTAGGTGATGGTGTCGATCAGATCACCATTTTCATCCGTAAAGACAAGAGTTTCGCCACCGGCGGAAAGTTTAAAATCTGCGTGAAGGCCGGACTGGTCCAAGTCTTCATCCGCCCAGATGATTAAGTAATCGTTAGCGGCAATGGTAGTGCCAACAGGAAAGGCCCATTTACCAGTCTCATCAAGATCGTCGGAAAGAAAGAAACCATCGAGGGAAATACTTTGGTTGGTATTGTTGTACAACTCGATCCAATCTTCAAACTCACCATCTGCGTCGGCAATGGTAGTATCATTAGAGGCCATAAATTCATTAACGACGAGGTCGCCAGCTAGCGGGCTGGGCATAAGTTCCGTAGTGGAAGTATCCGTGATACCTTCCGTATTTTCTGCGTTAAAAGTGGGGTCCATGTCCTGGAAATCACCCGTGCCGTTAGGGAAGCGACCGTGGGAAATATCCGTTTCTTGTTCTGGGTAGGTTAAGCTATCGACGATAGCGCCCGTGGCATCAACGAGTAATAAGGACTCGCCACCGGCGGAGAGTTTGAAATCCGCGTGAAGGCCGGATTGCTCCAGGTCTTCATCCGCCCAGATAATCAGGTAATCATTACCATCAATGGATGCTCCAGCCGGGAAAGTCCATTTGCCAAGTTCACTGGCGTCATCAGTCAAAGCGAAGCCTTCTAGTGAGATGTTTTCGCTGGTATTGTTATACAACTCAATCCAGTCATCAAACTCACCGTCGGCGTCGGCAACGGTAGTATCATTAGAGGCCATAAATTCGTTGATGACCAGGTCGCCAGTAATGGCACTGGTATTATCGACTTGATAGAGGAATACATTGTGTTCTGCCCCTTTGGGTTCATAGCTTACGGTTCCTGCACCGTCGTTGGCGATTGCTTCTAGGTAAAAGCGTCCGTAAGCCCCCGAAGTGAGTGGAGGGATTGTCCCACCATACTGTCCGTCGTTAGCGGCGGCGTCATTATGTTGGCCATCGTCAAACATCTCCGTTTTAGCAAATGCTCCGGTGATTCCCGCACCATAATACAGCCACACGGATGCAGGTGCATCGCTTACTGTTGCCACGACCAATAAGTCTTCTTCCACAGTCGGAGCCTGCCATCTGACTCCCGCTGTGGAATAGGCAACATCACTAATATTTAAGGAGGTTCCTCCACTAAGTTCACTGTCTGCTAAAAGCAGGTTTCTTCTAGTTACGATTGACTGTTTTAAGTTGGCCACTGCCGTTTGGAATTGAGCGGTGGTATAAAATTTCTTGGGATCTTCCTGTACGAACTCGTCAATTAGGGCTGCCCAAGCGTCAATTTTAGAATTGGTGTAATCAGCGGTAAAGTAATCTTCGAGAATAACGCGCACGTGGGCCAGGTACCGTTGCCGGATGGCTGGTACGGCGAGCATCCGATTGAGGAGAGGAAAGTCTGTGTTGCTTTCGTTGTAGAAAAGGCCCCAATTTACGCCTTGCGTACCCAGCACGCTGTTGCCGTCGTATTCCATCGGAATTATCCTACCGGTCTCCGCCTCGTAGTACACGTAATAATCACTGCCGCCTTTATTGATGTAACTGTCATCGTCTCCCCAAACGATTTCGTGGGCTAGAAACCAGCAGGCTTTATCGATATCCAGTACTTCATTAAGTGCTGATTCGAGGGTAGCTAGGGGTTCATTGTTCAGCACGTCGCAAGCAGCAATCATGCCCGCCCAAGGATCGACTAGTTCAGTCCGTTTGAGGGTGTAATCTAGGTTATAGTCCGAGCTGTCGGGGCCGTTGTAATTAAGGGTTGATCTACCGGCGCCGAATCGTGGTCCGCCTGGTCCTCCACCACGGGGCTGCATTGATTCTGCGCGCCAGATGGTACCATCGTTACTAAGGTACCATTCTCGGATATAATCTGAATCAAATTGCTGAACACTCTGGTATGGTCCCCAATTCTCACCGTTGAGCGTCAGGTTTACGTAGTTGGCTTTCAGGCTCATGTAGTAATTGTGGCCAACGTTGTTGTAGAGTACTTCTTTGATGGAGGAGTTATCTTCCCAGCCGCAATTGAGGTTAAAGGTATTGTAACCATCCACATCCTGCCCGTCGATGATGTAATCGAGGGTGATGTTGAATGACTTCTTCTCGGTGTTATTACGGCGGTAAGAAGTCTCCCCCTTGAAGCGTACGCCTACGCTATCGTACTGGATGCCGTTGATCCAGCAGGTGGCCAGAATGTCGGTCCCAGAGGCATAATTGTTTTCCATCAACGTCCACCAGTTATCTTGGGCAAATTCCAGTTGTACGTCCTGAACCGTTGCCGGATCGTAAAATCCACCCTCGTTTTCTCCACCGGCCATTAGCATTCTGCCGTCTGGAGTGATGGACCAAGATCCAGGTAGGTCCTGAGCGCGGATAGGGTAGTAGAAGAAACCGTTAAGGAGGAGAAATAGGAGGCAAAGTCTGATCATATTGGTCTATTGACGATTCGTAAGTTAGATGGTTTAACGACCTAATTGGGGACGCCTACTTCTAAGACCATATTTTGGGGAGCATCCTGCGGTGACAACTAAAATAATTCCCAAAATTATTCTGTCTCTTCTCAACGAACTCAGCACCTGCGTCCCCGCACTAATTATGCTTGGGCGCGGACGCAGGTGCTGAGTTCGTTGAATCGGGCCAAGTAAGGAAGAAATAAGGAGTCTGAAGACTTAAACTAGAATGACAATTAGCCCCGATCGTAAAAAACCATTATTCTAACTCAAATTTGAAGACCGTCGCTAGTTCATTAAGCGGCACGTCCGGCACGGTCAAGTAGAGCTCAGAATTTTTTAATTCCCACGCTGCTTCTACGTTTTGGCCCAATAGGGTGATGCGTTTGATGGGAGAGGGGGTGTGATAGCGGTGGATCCCAAGTGGCCTAAGCTGAATTTTTTTGCCACGAGGGGGCGCACCTAAAAAGAATAAATAAAGCGCTTTTCCGTCCTTAGCCAAAGTAAAACGGATATCAGCCGCGGTGTAGTCAACGGTAGCAGACTGGCCGCCGTGTGAACCAGGTTTAGCCTGAGTGGGGCCATAACCAAAGGTGGTAAAGGGGCGCGTATTGTAGACGGCTTCTCCGTGGGTATTCAACCACTCGCCAAGTTCTCGCAGTACTCCTTGTTGCTCTTCCGGAATGACACCATCGGCCCGGGGCGAGACGTTGAGCAATACGATCCCATTTTTACTCCATACGTCGATCATATTGCGTAAGACCAGTGCGATATCTTTCACTGGATGCCCTTCGATATAGGCCCAACGTGTTTGACCAAGCGTGATGTCCGTCATCCAGGGTAGGGGGTGGATGTCTCGTCTTCCACCCTGCTCAAAATCCAAAACGCTGAGGGTTTCCGGCATGTCGGTATGCTTGTGGCACATAACCACTTCCCGCTGGTTGTTAAGGGCTTGATTGAGAAAATTAGCAGCCATCCGTTGGCGATAACTTTCGGGAATGAGATTGAGCCAGGAGTCAAACCAGATAATGTCCGGGCTATACTTCTCGGAGACCTCGTCGACTTGGTTTAGCCAATAATTGTGAAAGTCTTCGATAGTAGGGAAATTGCCGTACAACATCCGGAGTTTGGGATCGGTGGTGGCCGTAGGCCAATCAGGATGATAAGGATAATGGCTGTTGTAACCATTTTTCCAGTTCTCTGGATTATTGGCGTTGCGCTGGCCGTGACGAGCATGGTGAAAAGTGGCAATTGTTTTGAGGTTGCGTTGACGCAGTGCTTTAAATATTTCCCCCATAATGTCTCTTTCGGGGCCCATAGATTTAGCGTTCCAGGGGTTTACCTGGCTGTCCCACATAGCAAAACCATCGTGATGTTGGGCCACCGGCCCGGCAAAACGAGCGCCTGCTTCCTGAAATAGGGTTGCCCAAGCTTCCGGGTCAAAATGTTCGGCTTTGAAGCGAGGGATAAAGTCTTCGTAGCCGAATTCGGTGTTATTGCCGTAAGTAGCTTCGTGATGGCGAAACACATCGCTATTTTTTAGAAACATATTACGAGGATACCATGCGGTGCCATAAGCCGGGACACTGTAAACGCCCCAGTGGAAATAAATGCCAAGTTTAGCGTCTACAAACCACTCGGGTGCCGCCTCGTGGCGAGCTAAGGAATTCCAAGAAGGCGTAAACATCTCATCTTGAGAAATGGCGATCGATTGGTTGATCCCAACAGTGACTAAGAAAAACAAAACAAATCGGTAGAGAGCATTATTTCTAGGCATGGCAACGTTTCTTCTGTTTACATTGACGCAATGTAAGCTATCCATGGGTAGGGATAGACAGAGTGCGTCTTGTCCCAATTTAATCCCTTAATTTAGACCGTTTTCTAAAACAGCATACCGATGATTAGGACCTTACTATTATGTTTCCTCTTTTTAAGTAGCCCCCTCTGGATGATTGCTCAAAAAGATTTCGCTAATACTGCCCGCTACCAGGTCGCCAACGCCGCGCTAACTGGAAGCTCAGAAGGAAGAGTAGTGCTTCTGGGAAACTCCATCACGGATGCCTGGGCCTCGCGGGATTCCGCCTTCTTTGCAAGGAATAATTTTGTTGGTCGTGGAATTAGTGGACAGACTTCACCGCAGCTGTTGGTTCGGTTCCGTCAAGATGTAGTAGACCTTAAGCCGGAAATCGTTGTGATTCACATTGGGACCAATGATATTGCCGAAAATACGGGTCCTTATGACCAAGCTTTCACTCTAGGTAATATTACTTCAATGATCGATATTGCTGAGCAGAATGGGATCAAAGTGGTGTTGGCCTCCGTACTGCCAGCTACCCAGTTCAATTGGCGCAAAGAACTTGGAGATCGTTCGGGTATGATCCTAAAACTCAACGAGGCACTAAAACAACTCGCCATAAATCGACAAATTGCGTACCTGGATTATCATTCCGCCAT
>JBCDGT010000158.1:0-6942 GCA_038750915.1 Bacteroidota bacterium | reverse complement strand
GTGCAAATGAGCACTTCCTTTCTGGAGTTGGCGGAAGTTGTAGTGATCTCAGATATAGGCTTGAGAGCCATTGTCAGAGAAACTCTAGAGAATATATCCGCAACCTACGGAGCAAATGATTATTTGCTCAAAGCTTATTCCCGACGGTATGACATCGATAACGGGGAATACGCACAGCTGATCGACGCCATGTTGACCATTCGGGATAAGCCATACCTACCGATGCAAGAAAAGGGGAATGACTTAACTCCTAATGCTCCACCAACAGACAATCGGTTTAAAGCTTGGGTTGACGAGTTTCGCATGAGTGATTATGCTGGCTCCAGTCCGGAACGTTTTCAGAGCCGAAAAGCCAAGCAGTACGCTCTTCTGGCTGGCTACTATGGGCCAACGAATAGTGTACGTCGCCATGAGATTCATTGGGCTAATGCCATAGTAGGTATCGACTCGATGGAGTTCACCAACCGGGGAGAATACTTGGAAGGACAAGATACGCTAATCCGTATTGCCTATAAATTCTCACCACCGAAAAGAGAAAGAAACGCGAGAACGACCTACATAATCAATACCTACTTCTCTGGCGAGTTGCTGATTAACCTCACCGACAGGGCGATCCTACGGAATACTTGGGGAAACCTAGATATCGGTTTTTACTCAGACGTACGTTACCAAAAGCACCAGGGTAAATACTACCTCAAGCAAATTTCGAGGGACGGATATTTTCGCTACGATTCCCTCCGGCAAAAGAACCAATATAATTACCTGCTTTACGTAACTGACGTTATTACGGACCGAAAATCCATTAAGCAATACCGCAAGGGTAATCGGATTAACCCAGAACTGATGGTTGAAGAAGTTCGGACATCCTATCGGCCTGCTTTTTGGGCAAAAAATGAGATCATCCAGAAAATTCCTGCGCCAGAAGCGCTAGAAATGAGCATAAGCCGGATGCGTTCCTTGAAGGAGCAATTTCTTGATAATGCCCGAAGAGTGAAGCGGGATAGCATGAGAAAATAGACAAGCATTTTTTCGCTTTTAGGTGCTACTAAAGTTCACTGACCTGTAATCTATTTAAAAACACCTCATATGAAATATTTAGTTTCTCTCTTATTATGTCTATGCACTACTCTTGCGGCCCAACGCGAGCTCTCGGGGGTAGTCGTTGATGCTGCTAGCGGAGAACCACTCTCCTTCGTTAATGTCTTCCTGAAAAACGACCAATCCATTGGCGTGTTAACGAATGAATACGGTGAATACCGAATCAATCTCAGTGAGGAGCAAATGGCCGATGAGCTTGTCTTCTCGTTACTGAGCTATGAGACTCACTACTTTGCTCTACAGGATTTACCCCCTACCCAATCTGTTTACAACCTACAAATGTCTACAAGCTTCGTAGCCTTGGAGGAAGTCGTGGTACTATCGGACCTCGGACTAAGGCAAATCGTGCAAAGAGCGATCGATGCTATTCCCGAAAACTATGGGACCGAAGACTATTTACTCCGAGGCTACTTCCGCAAATACGATATTGATGATGGTGCCTACAGCCAAGTAACCGAAGCGATGGTTTCGATCCGTGACCAGCCCTACTCCACTGCCAACAGCAAGGAAAAACCCAGAGCTTGGGTAGATCACTTCCGTCGCTCGGATTATACTGGCAACGCTCGTGAAATGTTTCAAACCAACAAGTCTAAGCAGACCATTCTATTGGGCGATTACGCAGGCTTAGCCAATTCCGCTAGGATGAACGCCGTGCACTGGCTCTCCATTATTTTTACTGAAGAAGGCATGGGAAACATGACCTACGTTCAACGCGGAGAGTATCTAGACGGCAAGGATACCCTCATCCGAATTCAATACGGTATTGACTTTGATGAAAGTGAGCTCAACGCGTCAGCCGCTAAAGCCATTTCTTCCTTCATCAGCGGAGAGTTGCTCATCAACAAAAGTGATTACGCGATCTTACGCAACACCCAGGGAGATGCGGGCAAGCAGTTTTACAAAGATGCTATCTACCAGAAAATAGGAGATAAATACTTCGTCAAGCAGCTCAAATCCATCCGAAAATTCAACTACAACGAGTTGACACAAACTCATTTCAGCAATACCCTCTTTTACGCTACGGAAGTCATATCGGATAAAAAGGCCGTACGTAAAGCCAAAAAAGGAAAACGCATCGATCCTGAGGCCAAAGTAGAGGAGGTAACAGTAGCGTACGATCCGAATTTCTGGGACCGCAACGAAATACTCCTCAGTATTCCCGCCCCGGAAGCAATGGACCGGGAGCTTTCCCAATTGCGCAGTCTAAGGGAACAATTTTTAGAAAATGCACGGCGGGTCAAGCGGGATACGATGAAGAAGTGAGTCTAAAACTTCACTATCTTCTCATCAACCGAATCCTGGTTTCTCCCGAATTGGTGGTAATAATAAACGCCGTTAGATAAATGACTTAGATCGATCAGGTTAGTGCCACTTACAATAGGTCCTTGCTGAATAAGCTGACCGGCTACGTTAAAAAGGAGGTACTCCGCCTCAAGATCTCTTGGTTGGAATACCCTGATTTCACCGTTGGTAGGGTTAGGGCTGAGCCGACCGCCGTCAATATAATTTACCACGACACGGGCAATCTCGGAAAAGCAGGTATCGCCATTAACGCTCTGGTGCTCGATACGGTAGTAATAAACCCGTCCGGGCCGGACAGTTTCGTCTCGTTCCCGGTATTCGATAATCGTTTCTCCTCCCGTGTTCGCGGCAACAAGTAATACTTCCTCCCAGGGGCCATCTTCACTTTCGGACCGCTGTACCGAAAAACGGTCCGAAAAAGGATCCGCACCAAAGCCCCAGGTAAGCGCTACTCCACTACTACCGACCAAAGCCCGTAAATACTGCCAACCCACGGGGCGCAAACAACCGTAGTCCGGTAAATTATTCCGAATCGTTGTTTGTGATTGGCTCGCCCAGCGATCATTAACACTGCTTAAAGTAGGGTTCATTATAAAACGCTGACCATTGATATGGCGAGCACTGAAATTATGCCCCAACTCATGGCTCCAGATGGCTCGCAAATCAGAAGCCCCCGTTCTCCAACGTTGTACTACATGATAACGCTGGCTCAGGCACATGGCGTCAATGAAGGCGTAGCCAATGGTGTTACCGTCAAAATCACGTTCCGTCCAGAAGGCCGCTACGTCGTACGGTTGGGTAAAAACGGACTGGTTCTCTCCCCAAATCCGAAACTCGTTCAGCATACTTTGGGCGTCCGTTTGACCTGACCAAGGCTCAGGTACCCCCTCGCCGGTACTTAGAAAAAGGTTACTCAATCGGAACTGTACCCGGTCATCAAAACCTCGGTCATAATCACCTTGTACCAGGGCTAAAATGCCAAGCACCCAGTTTTCGGCTCTTCCTTCGTCAGTAAAAGTTCGGTAAAGTTCATTATCCATGGCAACGGCCAACTCTACCTGCTGCCCGCCCGGAACGTTCTTGGCCGCCGGCGCAACCGATTCCGTAAGCAATTCTTTCCCTCCTACTGAGCATTTCGCCTCGGGTGATTTTAAGTCTTGGTCGCGGTACCAAACATACAAGTCTTTAGGCGCCTCAGGGGTGTTCAGCCAGAGCGGTTCCAGCGTGTATTTTTCACCGTCCACTTCCCAACTTCCCAGTACGAAGTCGGGGCTAACAGTGAAAATGGCACTGCCCCTCTTTTCTCCCGGCAGTTGTCCACGATATTGGGTCGACTGGCTCGTTACGCCAGTAGCTCGAACTCCGTTGCTTCGTTGGTAATTAGGGCTGCGCAGTTCCCAACGTTGGAGTTGCGGGTTTACTGCTGTTCTCCCTAAAAGGAGAGAAACCATAAAAGTGCCTTGCTGCTCATTAAACGATGGAAAGAGTTCTTCCGGTGATAAACGTACTAGTTCGTAATCGACCAACTGACTGAGCAAAGGAGCAGAATACGCCGTGGGTGTAGTGGGTGCTGAAAAGGAAATTTGTCCAAAGAGGTTTACGGAATGAAATAAACCAAAAAAGCAGAAGAATAATGGAGATAATAGGGGTAGTGGGGGTCGCATACCGTAAAATAATGCGGCCTTCATGATCTTCACGTCGGCGAACCAACAATTAAGAGATTGCTAACAGAAATTACGCTCAACTGCCTTTACGTAGCGCTTTCACTACCGCCTCTGCCAAGCCAGAACGGGTGCTCTGACTTACTTGGGCCCTTACTACTGGCGCATCGTGGCTGGCCCCGTAAGCGGCCCAAGCGTGGTAGTTTCCAAGAGTATCTTTTTCGCAGTAAACGCCTAATGGCATGGAGCAACCGCCCTCCATTAACGATAGCACGCCGCGTTCCACGTTGGTGCACTCCCCTACCGCTAAGTTATGTAGCGGAACGAGTTGTTTACGCAGGGGCATATCTTCCTTCCGGCTTTGAATAGCCATTACCCCCTGCCCTGGAGCGGGGACGAATTCCTTTGGACTCAGCTTAATGACGACCATATCCGACAAATCCAACTCCAACCGTTCCAATCCCGCTGCGGCTAACAGAACGGCATCCAGCTCACCAGAGCGTGCTTTTTCCAAGCGGGTAGGCACATTACCACGAATATCAGTAGGTACTACCCCTGGGTGCAGGTCCCTCAACTGGGCCTTCCGGCGAGCAGAGCTGGTACCTACAGTAGCTCCATCCGCCAGCTGCAATACGGAACCAGGCACTGCTTTTGCCTGATTGATGATCAGTACATCGTTGACGGAAGCCCGGTAGCTCAGGGCAGCCAGGGTAAGCCCTTCCGGTTGCTCGGTGGGCATATCCTTAAGGCTGTGCACAGCTAAATCAATATCACCGGCCAGTAAATGGTCTTCAATCTCTTTGGTAAAGAAACCTTTACCCTCTAGTTTATCGAAGGTGAGATGCTGCACCCGGTCTCCCTGGGTCTTAATGATTTTCAGTTCACTCTCAATACCCTGCTCTTGGAGTTGAGCTTGAACGTAGTGGGCCTGCCAGAGTGCAAGACGGGAACCGCGGGTACCTATGACCATTGAGAATTTTTGATTGAGAATTTAGTATTTAATATTTTGGCTACAGGCTTGCTGTCAGGAAATACAAAAATGTTGAATGCTAAATTTTAAATTTAGCGTGTTCAATTTAGAATTCCGCCAATTTCGGCGCTCGCGGGAAAGGGATCACGTCACGGATGTTGGACATACCGGTAATGAAAAGTACCATCCGCTCGAAACCAAGACCAAAACCAGCGTGTGGGCAACCGCCGAAAGTCCGCAGTTGCATGTACCAAGCGAGTTCTTCCTCGTGAATGTCCATTTCAGCCATCCGGGCCCGCAGTACGTCTTCCCGCTCTTCGCGTTGGCTTCCGCCAATAACCTCCCCAATACCGGGGAATAGTACGTCCATAGCGGCTACGGTCTTACCGTCATCGTTCATCCGCATATAAAAAGCCTTGATGCCCTTGGGGTAATCCCTCACGATCACCGGCTTCTTGAAGTGCTTCTCTACCAGCCAGCGTTCGTGCTCACTTTGTAGGTCATCCCCCCACTCTACTAAGAATTCGAACTTCTTTTTCTTGTAGGGTTTTGACCGCCGAATCAGCTCGATGGCTTCGGTATAGGTCACCCGTTCAAAGTCATCAGCTACGGTAAATTCCAGCTGCTCGATCAGGCCCATCGGGCGGCGCAGCTCGGCTTTCATGTTCTTTTCTGCATCCTTGATGCGAGCATCTAGAAATTCGAGATCCGCCCGGTAGTTATCGAGACAAAAGTTGATGAGATACTTGACGAAGTCTTCGGCCAGGTCCATGTCGTTCTCGATGTCCGCAAAGGCAATCTCCGGTTCAATCATCCAAAACTCAGCCAAGTGGCGGCTGGTGTTAGAGTTTTCGGCGCGGAAAGTAGGGCCAAAGGTGTACACCTTCCCCATACTCAACGCACCGATTTCGGCCTGTAGTTGGCCAGACACCGTTAAGTTGGTGGCCTTACCGAAGAAGTCTTGGCTGTAATCAACGGCACCAGCCTCATCTCTAGGAGCAGTATCGGGATCGAAGGTCGTTACCCGAAACATCTCTCCCGCTCCTTCGGCATCGTTACCGGTGATGATGGGGGTATGCAAGTAGTAGAAGCCCCGGTCGTGGAAATACTTATTGATGGCGAAGGCCACTGCATGGCGAAGGCGGAAGACGGAACTGAAGGTATTCGTCCGCATCCGAAACTGCGCGTTCTCGCGCAAGAATTCCATGCTTTGTTTTTTGGCCTGGAGGGGGTAAGTACTCAGGTCGGTAGCGCCGAAGATCTTAATCTCTTTAGCGATTACCTCTACGGCTTGTCCGCTGCCCTGACTTTCCACTAGCTCGCCCGTAACGCCCACACAGGCATGGAAGCCGATAGCTCGTACGGTTGCCTCGTCAAAAGCATCATTATCCACTACTACCTGAAGGGTCTCGGCACTGGAGCCGTCGTTTAAAACCATAAATCGATTTCCCCGCCAGGCGCGGACCCAGCCCATCACGGTAACGGAAGTACCAATGGGCGGATTTTGCAACAACTTTGCTATTTCGGTGCGGTGAATCATGCGCTTTTTGACTTTGTGGCCGCGAAGATACAGTGGCGGGCCGGCTTTTCCTTGCCGGATCAACATTGTGACGTTAGGAGGAAGTTGCTCAGCAGTTCTAATACGGGCGCGACCGCAGGTGCAGGCATAGGTTTAAGCAAGCGGAAGCGAATGGGGAATAATGAAATGGTCGTTTATGGGTAAAGTAGTAGGTCTTTACTTATTAATCTACTCCTTCCAAAAACAAACCCAAAATCTCACTCGCGGCCTTAGCAATTACCGTACCCGGGCCAAAGATGGCAGCTACGCCGGCATCGTAGAGAAAAGGATAGTCCTGTTCGGGAATAACCCCGCCAGTAACGACGAGAATATCTTCGGCTCCTTCGGCCTTG
>JBCDGT010000157.1:0-6948 GCA_038750915.1 Bacteroidota bacterium | reverse complement strand
GAAAAATGCCCCGAATTGGGGAGATCCCCCTTGCTTCCGGTAAGGGCCGTCAGGAACCAAGCACCCAATGGCGATTCCTCCAATAGTTGCAGCTGCGGAAGTCAGTAAAAAAACACCTCGCCAGGGGAGAACTTCGCCAAAACCACGCAGTAAATGTGGGAAGGCAGTCCCTAATACCAAAGCTCCCACCAGAAAGCCCAAAGACTTCCCAAGACCCCGATCAAAATGATCGGCGGCTATTTTCATCCCTACTGGATAAATACCCGCTAGGAAAAAACCCGTAAAGAAGCGACCCGCTAGTAAAGTAACTGCGGTATTATCAGAAAGTAATGGGCTCAGATTGAGCCCGGCCGCCGCAAATGCCGAAAATAAAAATACTCGGCTCGGCGAAAAGCGATCCGCCACGGCCAGTACGGCAAACACTAACGTCCCGCAAATAAAGCCAAACTGGATAGCCGAAGTAAGATGACCAAGGGTGGAGGCTGGTAAATTGTAAGTACTTAACAACTCCTCCATGACGGCATTGCCCGCAAACCATACGGAGGTACAGCAAAATTGCGCAAGAACGATAATGGGAAGAACATAACGAGCCATAGCCAGTCGTAAAGGTAGGCTTGTTTTTTACGCTCTGATGTCTTCTGTTCGAATAGTAAAGGTCAATAGTTGACAAAGCCACCTTTACTTAGTCCGGACTTATAGCCGAAACACCATTCCCGCTCCGAAATGCAAGAGTTGGTAACCATGTTTGCCGCTTTCACTAGAAATCATGGCTTCGTCTCTCGCACTCCGGTTGTACTCCGCTTCGAGACGGAATTGGAGGGTCTCCCCTAGGTTTAAACCAAAGCCTAGGCCACCAGTATAGCCCAAATGAAACCGCGGGAAGGCATAGTTAGCCATGTCAAGCTTAGCCGTGGTCAGTTGAAAGTTCATACTTGTCGCGGACCGGGAGCGGATACTTCCCGCCAGCGCATAGCCTGCAGTGGCACCACCCCAGCCATAAAGTTCCACCTGGCCCTCAGCAACCGGCAGTCGAAATTTAAGGGCCAGCGGCACCTCCAAATAGTTCATCCGAATTTGTGCCTCGTAATCGCGCGGGACGGCCGCTCCCAGAAGTTTAGGGACGCTACCTTGTTGCAGCGTAAGCCCACGCTGGCTTTGTTGAAAGCCAGAGCGCAGACTAATATGGTAACCGAGATTGCGCTCCACTACTACCCCAAACGTGGTGCCATTGACACTTTTGTGGCGACCAATATTGGCAGGCAAAGCATCGGCCGAAGAGGTAAGTGAAGAAGCTCCCGCAAGTACCTTCAGGCCAATGGTCGTTTGGGCGCTAAGGGGGCCAGCAAAGAAAACGAGGAATAATAGGAAAGTAAAGGTCTTAGTTAGCATGATGTATGAGGTGTTTAGTCAAAACAGGCAGAACAGAATAAGCGGTAAGGCTTTCCTATTCGTTCTTTTGTTATAAGACCGGTTAAAGGGCAAACGTGACGCATGAGTTGATGAATTTTAGGTTAAAAAAATCCAAATGTCAGCTTGCCACCCTGATAACAATCTAAATCCGCTTTAAAACATCCTTTTTCTCAGGTAACGCTCACCAGCTGGCAGCCTTTGAGGGTAAGCCAACTCATCCTTAATTGGCACCTGCGGTCACGCCCAGATTAAACCAATTAGCGAAAATTCGCTAATTAGTCAGCAAAAGCCTTGATTGCCATTGCCACAGCACTTAACTTCGCAGCGAATTTTCGCTAAAAAAGAATAATTACCCGCATCATGCCAGCTACCGCGACCATCAAAAAAGCCTTGAAAGGAGGAGAGTTTCTCGTTGCCGAAACCATCCCAACCGATATTTTCACGCCGGAGGATTTCAACGAAGAGCAGTTGATGGTGAAGCAGATGATCGAAGATTTCATCCAGCAAGACATCTTTCCGAACCTGGGTAAAATCGAGAAGCAGGAAGACCGCATTGCCGTCAAGCTGCTTGACAAAATGGCCGAACTGGGTTTACTTGGCAGCCACATGCCCGAAGCTTACGGAGGCATGGAAATGGACACCAATACCAACACGCTCATTTGCGATGTGATGGGTGGCAGTTCCGGCTCCTTTACTGTTTCCTTTGCCGCCCATACTGGCATTGGCATGTTGCCGATCCTTTATTACGGAACGGAAAAGCAAAAGCAAGAGTGGCTGCCCCGACTGATCACCGGCGAGCTAAAAGCTGCTTACTGCCTCACCGAACCTGGTAGTGGATCAGACGCTACCGCCGCCAAGACTACGGCGATACTAGATGGTGATGAGTATGTGCTCAACGGCCAGAAAATGTGGATCTCTAATGCTGGCTTTGCGGACGTTTTCATTGTCTTCGCCCAGGTCGACGGAGACAAATTCACCGGCTTCATCGTGCCTCGCAATCTGGAAGGACTTACCCTGGGAGCAGAAGAGGACAAACTCGGCATCAAAGGTAGTTCTACCCGGCAGGTATTTTTCGAAAACGTACGCATTCCGGCAGACAACTACCTCGGCGAAATTGGTAAGGGTCATCTCATTGCCTTTAATGTACTTAACGTTGGCCGTTTCAAGCTCCATGCACTCAGCGTTGGGGGTGCAAAGCGTTCGCTTAGCATCGGGATCAACTACGCCAACGAGCGGGTCCAATTCAAGCAACCTATTGCTAATTTCGGCGCTATCAAGTATAAGATTGCTGAAAGCGCCATCCAGATTTTTGCCGGAGAAAGCTCCCTTTACCGCGTCAGTCAGCAAATTCAGGACATGAATAAGCAACTAATGGCGGAAGGCAAGTCCTTTGCGGAAGCAAAGCGACTCAGTGCGGAAGAATACGCCATCGAATGTGCCCTGCTTAAGTTCATCGGTTCTGAACTACTCGATTATACGGTGGATGAAGTACTCCAGATTCACGGTGGCATGGGCTACAGTGAAGAAACCTTGGCACCTCAGATGTACCGCGACGCACGCATCAACCGCATTTACGAGGGCACTAACGAAATCAATCGCTTACTTAGCGTAGACATGCTGCTCCGCCGGGCCATGAAGGGGGCTATTGATATTGTAGGGCCTGCATGGAATGTCCAAAAAGAATTAGCGACACCAGCGGATAACAACACCCCTGAAGGCCCCTACGGCGCCGAATTTAAGGCCGTCAGTGATTTCAAAAAGGCCATCTTGATGGTAGTCGGAGCGGCCGCTAAAGCCCAAATGGACGGCAAGCTCAACCTGAAAGAAGAGCAGGAGATCATCATGAACGTAGCGGATATGCTCGCGGATCTGATCAATACGGAATCAACGCTCCTCCGCTTACAAAAGCTGCGGGACAATGGTAAAGGCCGGTTGAGTCAGGATATTTATGATGCCATCCTCTGGGTACTTTTCCACGATGCTAACGCGCGCCTAGCCAAAAATGGCCTCGATGCCGTAGCCAGCTTCACGGAAGGGGAGTTACTTACTACCTTCACTGCTGGTATCCGTCGCTTCACTCAGTACCCTCCCCGTAACGTTAAGGCCTTACGGCGGGTCGTTGCTGATCATCTTATCGCTAATAATGAATACTCGCTGTAACCAGCGCGAGTCCTAACCAAAATAGATTGAATGTAGGCCTTTCCACTGCGGTGGAAGGGCCTTTTTCTAGATAAATCGATGGCTACCAACAAAAAGCCCCCTGCGAGGAAAATCGCAATCGGGGGCTGAAATGTGTTTAGGTATTTGTGCTAAATATAAGCACTTAGCCACGTTGATTGCAAGCGAAATGCCCTCCATAAAATCACTCCGTCGCAAACAATAGCTCCAGTACGCTTTCCCTTCCTTCTAAACTCCGACTTTCGTTTAATACTTCCATACTGGGGTTACCGAGTGGCATAGGAACGAAAACGGTATCTTGTACATAAACAAAACGCTCTTCCGGCGGCGGAGCCGGTAGATACAGCGTATCAATTTGGGCGCGTACGCGGGTGCGATAAACGGTTTGAATTACCGTGTCGCGTAGGTAGACAGTTTCTGACTCCGGCACTTCGGCGGAGACCAAACGGTAGATTGTTTTTTCGGTAACGGGACGAAGGAAGAGCAGGGTGCCCGTCAGTAGAAAAAGCAACCAGCCGGCGGCCGTCAGCCAGAATGTGGGTCTTCTGGTAAACGATTTCAACTTAGCCTGATTAAGCCGCTCCGCTCTTTTCTCCAATCGTGCCTGGAAGGCTGTCTGTAGCGCAGGCGGTAAAGCGCCACTAGTGTTCGTTTGTGGCAGGTTCATTACCAGACGACGACGCTCCTCATAGCCCGCTCGGTCGATAGTAGCACGCACTTCTGTGGGAAGCTCATCGTAGGAGTAATGGGGCAGGTAATCGAGATAATCCATTTCAGTCGATGTTGGCGGGTTTGAGGAGTTCAGCCAGTTTTTTCAATCCGTAATGCAGGCGGCTTTTTACGGTTCCGGGGGCACAGTCGAGCGCCTCGGCGATTTCTCCCGTCGTATAGCCCCTTTGAAAACGCAGTTCTACACAAATTCTTTGGTGATCAGGAAGCTGCTTAAGCGCCAGGGCCAAGCGGGCGGGATCGAAGGAAGCGTCCGTAACGTCGGAGTTCGCCCGCCGAATGTCCCGGTAGGCAGCTTCTCGTCGTTGCTGACGCTCCGCGCTCCGGTAGGTGTTTTTTACCAGATTAGCGGCAATCGTGAACAAGAGAGAAGACAAATCTTCTGGCCCCTCTCCCGCTTCCCGGAAAGCCTTGCTTTCCAGTAACCGTAGAAAAACCTGCTGACGAAGATCGTCCGCCTGTGCGGCATCAAAATTCAACCTCGGCAAAAAGTAAGCCGTCAGCCGCGCACCGTAACGGGCGTAAAGTTCACCGAAGGCAGTTTGGTGGCCGGCTTTGGCTCTTTGTAGCAATTGACGATCGGTAAGCAAGGTTGGCGAGTTGGTATTTTGGTACTATTCCACGAAGTACATTACGAGACGAAAACCAGTAGAAGGATCTGGTAAATTACGGTTAGTGACTACACCAATCTGCATTTCGTAGCTCCCGTCCATCCAACTACCGCCAGTGGTCTCTCCCTCGACTAGCGTCATTTCCGCGGCGTTCCCACTCATGTTGTAAAGGCCGAAATCATTTGGAAAATAAGAATCTACGGGAACGGTCAACCAACCGCCGTCATCGCAATTGTTGACTTTACGCTTACGGTCTAGCTCTGCTTCGAGTTCAGCGGACTTAGCCGGTGTCTTTACTCCGCCCGAATAGCCAAGCCCTGCTTCCGGTTCTCGCAACAAAGTGTTGAAGTTCGCCAAATAACAACCCTTTAAATTACGGTAGTAAGGCCCTCCCCAAGGATACGGTGCGTGTGCTTTCCCAGCCCTTGCTGCGTAAGCCGATTCTTCCTTCGTCGGCAGCCGGAAGCGGACATTTTTGCCGTCTTTCCGTTTTTCGTCCTGATTGTAGACCTGAGTGAGCCAGAGCGCGTACAGTTCCGCAGCTCGGTGCGAGATATTCACTACGGGATGACGCCCCGTTGAAGGGTGCCCCCGCTTCATCAATTCATTCACGGGGAGGTTGCGGAGGGTATCAGGAAGCAGCTCCAGCCAATCCGTCTCGGCTACTGCCGCAGAGTCGATCAAAGCAAACCGCCTTTGGCGGAGTAAGTCTTCCAAAAAGAGCTGATAATCGGCATTGCTCACTTCCGCCTCTTGCAGAAAAAAGGCATTGACGGTAGTGGTAGTTTCAGGTGTTTTCTTCTGACCTTCGTAGTATTTTCCTCCAGGAATAAAAGCCAGGCCCTTAAATATATCTTTCGCCTTCAAGCCAGGTGTTTTACTAGCTAGCTGCAGCGGTTTACGTTCTTCTTGGAGTAATTCCAACACCTGGTCTTCCATACCCACCCGGGCCGCGACGCCATCAATAAGTGCGCGTACTTCTGGGAAGCGACTGCCTAAATTTCGTTGATCGAGCTGGTACAATTCAATAAGTGGAGGTAGGTAGTTCTGGTTGAGTTGGTCCGCCAGCCGTTGAGCAGGACTTTCGGCCAGGGGGTTCCGGAGGTGGTCGAGACGCCAGTCTTTCGTATAATGCCGCGCGATGGCCCCGAGGTTATTAACTGGTGTTTCACTGTATTGTAATGCGAGGCCCGTCAGGAATAGCTTACTTGGCGACAGGTCAGCTACCTGGGGCTTGGCCGTGGTGGCCAGGAAAACGGGCCGACCGGTTTGATACATAAGACGGAGTAACTCAACGGGGGAGGGTGCTTCTTCCGTCGCGGGCAAGCTAAGATCCGTAAATACTTTTTTCCGGTGCTGGGTGTACCCGCGCAGCAAATGAACATTCACCACCAACACATCCTGTCTTATGCCGTAGTTAGCTTGCAACAGCCAACTGGGATAAGTGTCCGCATCTCCATTGGTAATCAAGATACCGTTCTCGGCTACCGAGATCAGTTGGTTGTAGTTATACTCCATCACCCCTGTTGGAATGGGAGCAGACTTATGCAGGCGCTTAATCACCTCGTTTCGCTCCTCCACCATACCGTTCACTTCGTAATAAGCCGCAAGACCGGCATATGCTTCCGCCCGCTCAGGGTCAGCACGGTGGGCGGCCAGTATATATGGCCAGCGGTTTACGGGGTGTTCATCGGCGGCGAAACGGATGTAATTCAAATCGAATCCATCCGGGTCACAAACCTGTTCTGCCCGAGTAGCAATAGTGGGTAGATCATAAGATCCGCTACCGAAGCGGTTACTGTAGTGAGCCGTTTTGTAGTAATGGAACCAAGCTTCATCCGTACTACAGTCTCCCGTAGCTAGGGTTTCCCACTCTGCAGCTTGACGATCGTAAAAGTCCCCATCGTGTAGGGCCCGGAGGACATCCACGAAAGGTGCAGGATAGTGGGTGGTTGATAATTGGTCTTTAGTTATTGGTATTAAAGAGTTGGGAGTGGCGGAGAGCGCGGTAGCGAAAAAG
>JBCDGT010000156.1:0-6964 GCA_038750915.1 Bacteroidota bacterium | reverse complement strand
TTCAACAATCGAAACAACGAAATCCGTTCACCGGGAGATTATATCGACCAGCTAGAGCAGCGACTTGCCTTGGTGGAAAGCTGGCCGGACAAACAACTTTACTACGCCACTCCGGATCTGCCTTTCTTTTATGAGTTAATGTCTCCTACCCTGCTAGCTTTCAAACTCTACGTGTTTGGGGTAACCAGTTGGGGCTTCGACCATTGGAAAACTCAGCCATTTCGGTTAGAAATGATCGATACGCAGGTACTGGAGAAAGCAGCCAAGATCAGTCATTACGCCTACCGGGTTCCCAGTAAGGAGCTTTGGTCGTCGAGTATATTAACCGCGACCCTGAGCCAAGTCGAATATATGGTGATGATTGGCAAATTTGCCGACCCAGCAGTTCCAGAACGCGTTTTGAATGAAATCGAGGATGTCGTCGAGCATTTAGAACAAATGGCCATCCACGGGAAGAAATTCATTCCGGGAGAGAAGCCCGAGAAGTCCAAAACCCCCTACGCGTTGTACTACAATGAGCTGCTCTACGTAAGTACAACGATCTCCGTCCATTCTCCTCAAGCCTCCCTGGTTTTCTTATCCTTTCTCACGCCAAATTTTCTGGTTACTACGGATCAGTCACTAGGAGAGGAAGTCCAAAGTTGGTTTGACAGGCTGCTGGATGACGCAACAATCTTAGGCTCCGATACCCGCCTACACCGCGAGTGGTTTTTCAATAGATTAAAGGCGCAGATCGCAGGTGCCAGGGGGCGGATTAAACAGCAATTACTCGACCAGAACAGCCCCTTCTAGGCCCAATCGCGCTACAATTTTCATTGCTCTCTAAGCCCCCCTCTTCCCGGCACCCGCGCGCCGGCGCCCACTACTCTTGATACGACCATACACTAAGCACCAACACTCCTCCCCCATGCAATTACGAATTTATATTTGCTTACTAACCATTGGAATTTGCCACTCCCTTTCCGCCCAAGCACTCACCCAGCAACTTAGGGGTAAAGTAATTGACGCCGAAACTAGATCCACCCTGATTGGAGTTACGGTTCAAGTAGAGAGACTTGCGGCAGATATCCGGGGAACAACTACGGATCTAGATGGAAATTTTCTGCTTAGTGACCTCCCCCTCGGGCGGGGCACCTTGAAAGTTTCCTACCTCGGGTACGAGACCGTGAGTATGGCCCTCGAGATGACCTCGGCCAAAGAAGTTGTCCTGGAAATAAGTATGGAGGAGGCCATTACTAACCTACAAACCGTAAAAGTTTCGGCGGTTCGTCGTCGCGGAGACGCGCGTAACGAAATGGCCATGATCAGTGCGCGCTCCTTTTCGGTAGAGGAAACCGATCGTTACGCCGGCAGTCGTGGAGAACCGGCCCGAATGGCCACCAATTTCGCCGGGGTACAGGGATCTGACGATTCTCGCAACGACATCGTCATTCGAGGGAATAACCCCAATGGTGTCATCTGGCGCATTGACGGCATTACTATCCCCAACCCTAATCATTTCGGAGTAGCCGGTACTGGCGGCGGGCCGGTCACCATCCTCAACGATAAATTCTTGGCCAACTCGGATTTTTTCACCGGAGCCTTTCCCGCCGAATTCGGAAACGGCCTAGCCGGTGCCTTTGACCTGCGCCTGCGCGATGGCAATAACCAACAACACGAACGCAGTTTTCAGTTTGGTTTCCTTGGTACGGACCTCTTGTTCGAAGGCCCCATCAGCAAGGAATCCGGTAGCTCCTACCTCGCTACCTTCCGCTATTCAACCCTAGGCTTGTTCGACTTCCTCGGCGTGCAAATTGGGACCGATGCTGTGCCACAATATTACGATGGGGCCTTCCGCCTTCAGTTTCCACTTAAAAACAACGCTAAGCTCGCCATTTGGGGCCTGGGGGGAGACAGCAACATAGATATCCTACCCAGCGAAGACGAGCGGCCGGACACCACCAACCAACTATTTGGAGTAGAAGACCGGGACCAGTACTTTTCGTCCTACATGTACACCGTGGGACTGACTTACACTCGGCCATACCGCGATAAAGGCTTCCATAAATTCGGACTAGCTTACGCCAGTAGTGGTCCCAAAAGCCGGGATGATTATATCTACCGACGAGTAGTTGACGATCGTTACGTGGTAGATTCTTTACCCCCGATTCTGGGCTTTGATTTTCGGGAAAGTAAGGTAGCCGGGTATTACTTCCTGAACCAAAAATTGAGTGCTAAGGCCAGCCTTCGCTTTGGGCTCAACGCCGAGGCCTGGCAATTAAACTATCAAGATAGTACCCGCACCCTTGATGGAATTGAGCAGACGCTCGCTCCTTGGCGGACCAGATGGGATACAGAAACCGGGTTTATCTACCTTCAACCCTACGTTCAGACTAAACTAAAGCTCAGTCAGTCCTGGCAATTTACCGCCGGGCTAACGGCCACATATGCTTCTATTAACGACAATAGCCTTTCTCCAGTGGAGCCCCGGTTAGGGGCCAGCTTCACCCCGAAGGAAGGTATCAGTTATAACCTTGGTATTGGTCTTCACAGCCAACTTCAGCCACTCTATCTCTACTATTTTGGGGATAGCACCGTAAATGATCAGTTACAATTGGAAAACCAGGGGCTTGGTTTGGCCAGAAGCTGGCATTTCGTGCTGGGCCACGACCGCATGTTGGCCCCGGCCCTGCGGCTCAAAGTTGAAACCTATTTTCAGTGGTTGTCTGACCTTGGTATCGGACAAGGAGCTACTTCCTATTCGCTAGCCAACAGCGGTACGGGCTTCAACCGCCTCTTTCCTCCCCCACTCATCAACGGAGGGAATGGTCGTAACTATGGTGTAGGGCTTAGCTTGGAGAAATTTCTGGCCAAAAACTATTACTTCCTGATAACCGGTTCCCTCTTCGATTCAGAATACCGGGCGGGGGATGGCGTTTGGCGGAATACCACCTATAACGGGAATTATGCCCTCAACCTATTGGCTACTAAATCCTTCCCTTTCAAAAACGGTTCTCGTTTCGACCTAAGCGCAAAGTATACCCGGGCGGGCGGCAGGCGCTACGGCCCAGTAGATCATACAGCCTCCGCCCGCCAGGCAGAAATAGTCTTTGAGGATGCAGGGGTGAATAGTTTACAGTTCAGGGACTACACTCGCTTCGATTTACGCTTCGCTTTTCACCTCAACCGGCCAAAGGTTACCCACGAGTTTGCCGTCGACCTAGTCAATGTATTTGACACCAGAAATATTCTTGGCCTCACCTACGCCCCGAACAACCCCAACCAGCCAATCCGGGAAGAAAACCAGTTGGGTAGGCTACCAATTTTTTACTGGAAGCTGGATTTTTGAGGTTGAAAGGAACAGTTTAGGTCAAACTATCCGGACGCTCGGAGGTCCCGACTTGCGTCAGGGACACTCCGAGAACCTTCGTTGTTTCACTTAAATTCTTACTCCGACTTGGTGTACCGTACTAGGTCAATACCAACTCCATTGGGGTCGATGATTGAAAAGTGGCGATCACCCAAGGGTTCGTCCCGGAGTTCTCCGTCAAGCACCCCAGTAAGCGGGGTAACGCAGTGGGCAATAGACGTAATCCGAAAATATCGAACGCATCGGTAAGCACGAACTCCGTGTAAGCCACTCTTATCCCATTAATGAACGCCGAGCGAGTGTTCTCCCATGCAAAAAGAGATCGATACAAGCATCGGCAATAAGCTGATGTCGGTACTCGCCTTGCTTACTAGCTCGGCCCCGTGGCCACTAGTAACCGTAAAGACAATCCGCCAGGAGCGGCGACGGAGGGTACTCGTTATATTGGACGTCCGGGTGAGCTAGATCTACAGCCGCCTAGATCGGCCGATAAGCGGTGTACCACATGATAAGGAGGGTTACTGAAAGATAAGGTAAAAGTCACAACTTCGCCTATGAGTGTCTGTATCCTCACCACTCTGTTACCGAGCCATCCGGATTCCGCCAGATAGGGTTTTTCCAATTATGACCGATCTCGGCGGCGGCGCGTATCTTATCTTCGTCTAGTTCGATGCCAAGGCCGGGCTTGGTAAGCAGTGAAACATAGCCGTCTTCTAGCCCGAATGCATTAGGGTCTGCTAGGTAATCCGTTAGGTCGGCCTCCACGTTATAGTGAATGCCTAAACTTGTTTCTTGGATGAGCGCATTGAGGCAATTAAAGTCGATTTGCAGGGCGGAGGCCAGGCTGATTGGGCCGAGCGGGCAATGTGGCGCTAAGGCAACGTCGTAGGCCTCCGCCATCGTGGCAATCTTCTTTACCTCGGTGATACCACCGGCGTGGCTCAAGTCGGGCTGCGCAATATCTACCGAGCCGTCTTGAAACACCTGTTTGAAATCCCAACGGGAAAACATGCGTTCGCCAGTAGCAATGGGGATGGGCGTGAAATCGTGCAAAGAACGTAAAGCTTCGTTGTTTTCGGCCAGCACGGGTTCCTCCAGGAAAAAAGGATGATATGGCTCTAAAGCGCGGGCAATGGCTTTCACCTGCCCTTTGTGGACCCGGCCGTGTAGATCGATACCGATGGCCACCTCATTACCGACTGCTTCGCGCACCACGGCCATCCGTTCGGCTACGTGCGCCACTTTATCTGGGGTATTGATCCACTCCATGTGGTCGCATCCGTTCATCTTGATGGCTCGAAAACCGTCTTCGATCCGTTTTTTAGCAGCAACGGCCAGTACATCGAGGTTAGTAGAATCGATCCAACCGTAAATTTTCACCTTATCGCGCACAGCACCTCCGAGCAACTCGTAGATGGGGACGCCAAGGGCTTTCCCCTTAATATCCCACATCGCCTGATCAATGCCGGAAAGCGCACTCATTAGTACCGGACCGCCCCGATAAAATCCACCCCGGTAGATCATTTGCCAGAAATCATCGATGCGATTGGCAGGATGACCAATGATATGTTCTTCGATTTCCCGTATACAGGCTTCCACCGTGGCCGCCCGGCCTTCTACTACGGGTTCTCCCCAGCCGAAAATCCCGCAAGCGGTGGTGAGCTTGAGAAATAACCAGCGGGGTGGGACGCGGAAAAGTTCGACTTTGGTAATGGTGAGGTCTTGCATGAAAGGCGGAATTGAAGCAGTTAAGTAAGCAAAGCCAAGATAGACTGTACCGCATTAACTACTTCTATTCCGTATCCCGGCTTTAGGTGTTTACTTTTGTAATCGGTAAGGCTTCGCCGATCCTAATAGCCCCGGCACAACCAGGCAATCGCCCCTGGCTCCGTTGTTTTTGCTGCTCGCCTCTGCTTGGAGCGGGCAATGACCACCAGGGCGATTACATAAAGCCAAACTATTCCACCAATAGGAAAAGCAGGGAAAGAAGAAGGTTACCCTACAAAACTAGGGCGTGAAGCAAATGCCTAACCCACAATTTTTGCCAAAAACATATTGTCTATTATTCATATATTTTCCCATCACCCATGCTAGCACCTGCGGCCACGCCAGATTGTTTAACTTCAAAAAATAAAACGCTCAGAATGCCTTCCAAAAGAAGTACATCCGAAGAAAACGAGAGTTGGTGTGGACATCTCCTGATTGAGGCTATTGTCCACGGTATTGTCCGTGTAATCACCTGGGTGGTGACGGGAGTAACAAGTTTATTTACAGATTAAGTGGGGCTTAAGCTACCGCCGAAAAAGTGCCACTCCCCTCCAGTTCCTTAAACTGTACGGGCAGCACTCCACTACCCTGCTGCTCGTTGGTATAGACCCCGTAGATCGTGTCGACGGCTTCCATGGTGAGCTTGTTATGGGTCACGATGATGAACTGGCTGTCTTTGGAGAACTTCTTGACGATCTTGTTGAATTTGGCAATGTTAGCATCGTCGAGGGGCGCATCCACCTCGTCGAAAATACAGAAGGGAGCTGGCTTGAGCAGGTAGAGCGCAAACAACAGCGCCGTAGCCGTGAGTGTCTTCTCCCCTCCGGAAAGTTGGCTAATGGTTGTGGGCCGCTTCCCCTTCGGTTTAGCAACGATCTCGATTTTGGATTCCAGTGGGTTTTCGGGATCGAGTAAGATCAAATCACAATTATCATCCTCGGTAAAGAGGCTACGGAATACATCAATGAAGTAAGTCCGTACCCGCTCGAAGGCTTCGAGGAATTGCACCGTAGCCGTTTCTTCGATTTCTTTAATCGTCTTGACGAGGGTAGTTTTGGCCTCGACGATGTCGTCTCGTTGTTGAGAGATAGTGTCGTGGCGCTCCTTCATTTCATCGTAAGCTTCCACGGCCATCGGGTTGATCTCGCCGTAGTTGCCAATGCGGCCGCGCAGCCGATCCACCTTCATTTCCAGGTCGCCTACGGCCCCTACCCACTCTTCGATCTCCAGTTGGCCGAGTTCGTCCAGACCGAGATTGAACTCTATCTTTAGCCGTTCGGCCAAACCGTTGATTTTAAACTTAATGTCGGTAAACTTCTCTTTGAGCTGATTCACCAAAATTTGTCCGTCCTGCCGACGGCGGTTTTCGCGGCGAATCTCGTCTTCGAGTTTGTTGATGTCGGTGCGCGCAGTAAAGTAGTCTTGCTCGACGGCATTAAGAGTGGCTTGGTATTCCGTACGGTTGGCGTACATCACCTCCAAGTTTTTAGCCAGGGTTTTCTCCTGCTCATCGAACTGACGTGCTTCCTTGGCTAGCTTCTCCAGCTGGTCTTTGTTGGATGTATCCTGTTCGCCCAGTTCTTTGAGTCGATTCCGGCGGAAGGTAACTTCCTGCTCCAGGGTTTGCACCTTATTCTGTTGCTGAATAAACTGGATATTCTGCTGGTTGTAGGCAGACGAGGCTTCGCTGAGTTGCTCGCTGAGTTGGCGGTAATTACCGTCGGTTCCAGCGAGTTGTTCCCGTAGCGACTCCACCGCAGCCTGGCCTTTAGCCAGGTCACGCTCAATGACGGAGTTGGTTTTTACAATTTCCGTTACCTGCTGCGCCCGTTGGTCGTTCTTTGCCTC
>JBCDGT010000155.1:0-6971 GCA_038750915.1 Bacteroidota bacterium | reverse complement strand
GTTCGACATGGCGATGGAAAATATTACCGAAGACGTTGCTAACAAAGTTGGCGAAATGGAACGTTTCATGGAAATGTCAGCTAACTTCATGGATTCTGTTGATCTACAAAATGGTGTTTTTGAAGAAGAAGGCATGCAAATGCTGGAGCAGTGGGAGAAAGAATCTACCAGCTTATTGTTGGGAGAAGAAAAAGGCCAGTTACTGCTTAAAGCAGAGAGTGATTCCGAGGTGTTGGATCTCGATGCACCGATTCCTGAGCGTGCTCGCCAGAGTGGATCTAAGAATCAGTACGACTCTTTCTTCGACTAAAGGCCTAAGCAGCTTTTACTAGTTGGCTACCGGACGTTGCTTTTCGTACGCACGTATGGATAGCCGCAAGGTTTATCACACTAATTGTACACCCTACTTCCGCGATTTTGCGGTCTTAATACATAGAAAATGGCTCGTTTAACTACTTTCAGTAAGCTCCTGATTACTATTCTGATCTTACTGGCCGTCGTTTTTGGCTTTAATTATATTACCGACGGGAAATTTCTAAGTGGCATCCTGAACGGAGAAGATGGCCCTACTACTACCGCTGGAACGGATAGCGGCAACTCTGGAAACAACGGAGGTTTGTTCGGTGGTGGCAACGATAATGGAGGAGACCCCATCCGAGTAGGGGTCGTTACCTGGGGCGGCTATGCTGGTGGGCAATACTTTAACCGTGGTTTTAAGCCGTCGGCGGAAAGTATGTTCAAAAAGGAATACGGCATTGACGTTGAGTTCGTCCTGAATGACGACGTGGTAGCTAGCCTCAACGCCTTTAAGAACGGCGATATTGATGTGCACTGGTACACCATTGACGCGATGCCTACGATTATGCCGGATCTGCAAGCTTTTGATCCAGTGGTATTGTGGCAGTCGGACTGGTCGCGTGGCGGAGACGCCATTGTGGTAGAGCGAGGGATAAACTCAGTAGCGGACCTAAAGGGAAAGACAGTTGCCGTAGCGGAATTAACACCAAGCCATTCTTTCCTATTGTGGTTGCTGGATGCTGGTGGTTTGAAGGCTTCGGATATTACCATTGTTCCCCAACCCTCGGCTATTGACGCCGCCGCCGCTTTTAAAAGTAAGCAAGTAGACGCGGCGGTGGTATGGTCTCCAGATGATGAACTAAGCGTACGTGCGGTGCCGGGCTCTAAGATTTTAGAGAGTACTCGCTCGGCTTCAAATATCATTGCTGACGTATTCTTCGCGAAGCGTAGCTACGTAGAGGCCAATCGCGATAAGCTGCAAAAACTCTACGAAGGTTGGATGCGCGGTGCTGCGGAAATTAACACCAGCTCTTCCGCCAAGCAGGAAGCCGCGCGTATTCTTGGCCGCGAAATGGCCCTTTCCGAGGCGGATGCTTTGGGGATGATCGATAATGTACGCCTGACTACTCACGGTGACAATGTGAATTTCTTCTCTCAGAATGCCGGATTCCGCGGCGTAACGGGCGGGGACCTTTACCGGAGAATGGCGCAGGAGTACAAAAACCTCGGCTTTATCAGTGGAAGTATCGCTCCATTCCGTAGTGTGGGCTACGGTAGCTTGGTGGTTGATGCCGGGAACCGGCTTTCTGGCAGTGAGCATTCTGGAGAAGGTAAGACCGAATTTGATCAAATCTCCGAAACAGAAGGTGCGGCCAAAGAGGCAATTGCTACCAAACGGATCAGTATCAACTTCCCAACCGGCGTTTCTACTCTCGACGATCAGGCAAAGCAAATCATTGATGAAGAGTTTGTGCCCATTGCGAAAGCTTTTGGTAACGCCCGGATCCGAATCGAAGGAAATACCGACAATGTAGGCGGCTTAGCCTCCAACGTTGCCCTCAGTAAGAAGCGAGCCCAAGCCGTAGCGGCTTACCTTACCCGCGAGTATAATATGGATAGCGACCGTTTCATCATCATTGGTAACGGGCCTAATAAACCAATTGCCAATAACTCCAGTGCTAGTGGCCGCGCTCAGAACCGACGGACGGACTTTGAGCTGGTTAAGTAAAGAGCGCTGGGAACTGGGAACTGGGAGCTAGTAAACCCCAGTTCTCAGTTCTTAGTCTAACGGGCTTCCAGTTATCAACATGCGTCGTTTACCGTTCATTACTTACGGCATTATTGCCTACATGCTGCTGGCTTTCGGCTGGTGGTCGGTGCTTTTGATGCGTAAGAATGAGGAAGCCCATACCGCGCGGGTGGATAAGCTGGCCTACCAGCTGGCGGTGCAGCGGGAAATTGATAAACCAGCAGATTTCCGAGAAACGGAACGCTATGCGGAACTGACGAAGACCTTTGAGCGACAGCAAATCATGATTCTCGGGGAAGCCTTGCTGCTGGTCTTGAGTTTAGCGGGGGGCTTGTACATCCTATACCGGAGTTTGAGTAAGGAGATCAGTGCCGCGGAACAACAGCGCAATTTTCTTTTGAGCATTACGCATGAGCTAAAGTCGCCACTGGCGGGGATTCGACTAATATTGGAGACCTTCCAAAAGCGTCGTGAATTGAAGCCGGAGATTCAGGAAAAGCTGAGTACGAATGCCCTGGCGGAAACGGATCGTTTGACGGCCTTGGTCAACGATTTACTGCTGAGTGCCAAATTGGAAAGCACCTATCAACTCAACGAAGAAGACATTGATTTAGGCGGCCTGATTCACGAAGCGGCTGATCGAGTGGCGATGAAATACAAAACGGCCAATATCCACGTAGACATTGAGCCCGACCTTAAATTAGTTCGTGGTGACCGATTGGGATTAATGAGTGTGGCGGTAAACCTCCTAGAAAATGCCGCTAAGTACAGCCAGCCGGAACCCGTCATTTATACTTCTTTGCAGCGCGGAGGGGAAAGCGAGTTGGTGTGGGAAGTAGCCGACAATGGGATGGGTATTCCCGGAAAAGAGAAGCGGCGAGTTTTCACCAAATTTTATCGTGTCGGTAACGAAGATACTCGTACGACCAAGGGTACTGGACTAGGCTTGTTTATTGTGAAGCAGCTAGTCGAGACTCACGGCGGCCAACTGGAATTGCTAGATAACGAACCTAAGGGGACTAAGTTTAGGATATTTCTCCCGACTAAGTAGTAGGTTTAAGCAAGATATCTAGCTATTCATTTATGGTTTTTCGACTCATACCGCTACTTGTGGGCCTTGCATTGTCTTTCTCGGCTTGCTTATCTTTTCCAGAAGAGGAGCCGGTCTCTACTGCGGCTGGCCCTCCTAACATCATCATTATTTTTACTGATGACCAGGGCTATGGTGATCTATCTTGTTATGGCTCCACGCGGATTCATTCGCCTCACCTCGATCGTATGGCGGCAGAAGGGCTGAAAATGACCAGCTTTTACGCGATGCCTTCCTGCTCTCCGTCAAGAGCGGCACTTCTCACGGGCTGCTACCCGCCCCGGGTAGGGATCCCAGATGTAATTGGTCCTCCCGGGCCAGCCTGGACGGCAGATAAACAATACGGTTTACACCCTGAGGAAACTACGCTACCAGAAGTACTGAAAACAGTGGGCTACGCTACGGCGATTGTGGGCAAATGGCACCTTGGCCATTTTCCTGAAACGATGCCACTGCAACACGGCTTTGATCAGTTTTTTGGTTTGCCGTATTCTAACGACATGTTGCCGGAGCAGAACTACGGTAATCTCTCCCTTTTACGGAATACGGATACCCTGGAAATTAATCCGGATCAAAGCCAACTAGTCAAAAGGTATACCGCGGAGGCCCTGGATTTCATCAGAGCAAAAAAAGATACCAGCTTCTTTCTCTACCTAGCACACAGTATGCCCCACGTACCAATTTTTGCTTCCGAAGATTTTGTGGGCAGGAGTGGGCAAGGACTTTTTGCGGACGTGATCGAAGAGATCGATGCTTCGGTTGGTACGCTACTGCAGGAGTTGAACACCCTGGGTATTGATGAAAATACCCTAATAATTTTTACTTCAGATAACGGCCCCTGGCTCACCTATGGAAACCATGCCGGTAGTGCCGGCCCTTTTCGGGAAGGCAAAGGAACCACTTGGGAAGGAGGTATGCGGGTGCCGATGATTGTCCGGTGGCCAGCCGGAATTCCTGGCGGAAACATCAGTCACGAACCGGCCTCTCTGGCGGATATACTGCCTACCTTAGTTGCCATGACCGGGGCGGAACTCCCGGAACGCAAAATTGACGGTAGAGACCTTAGCGGCTTACTAAAAACGAACACAGCACCTGCGGCCGCGCCCATGTGTTACTACCGATCTGGTAATTTGGATGCTATTCGTGTCGGCGATTGGAAGCTGCACTTGGCCCACAGTTTCCGGTATGTGGACGTTGTGGAAAATGATGGAGAACGTGGCTCCTACGCCTACCGGGATACAGGCATTGAATTATACAACTTGAAGGGAGATCCCGGGGAAGTATACGATGTAGCGGCGGAGCACCCAGAAATCGTCGCTGAGCTACAAGCCTTAGGAGCGAAACTCCAAGCAGAAATGGAGGCAGAGAAACGGCCGGCTTTTAGGCCGAATGGGGATTAATGCCAGGATAGGGATAAGGAGATATTGGGAGTAAGCCCAAGGCCTCGTTTCACTATTTCTTGCCAAACCGTGATGTCTCGCTCATCTTCGGTAACGTCAGCGAAAGGCACGTAACTGATACTGAGGGAGTTCTCTCGGTCGTAGAGATTTAAGGCCGCTATTCCTACCCTACCGTGAAGACCGCGCTTTGGGTCTCCCCAACGGTAGAAGGCAGAGAAATCCAGCCGGTGATAGAAGGGTAGTTGCCCCGTATTGATGCCACGGCTGAAATCGATTTCGTAAGCATTTTCAAATTCTTCGCCGGTGGCTTCGTTTTCCGTTACGGTGAAACGAGCGCCACTCCTGAGTTGCCACCCTAAGGAGAACAACCAGCGTTTCTTTTCGTAGCTACCCACCCATTTTAGCTGATGGCGCTGATCATTGTCAGCGGGAGAAAAGCGACTACCGATCCTTGGGAAACGGGCTTCTACGTTGCTGAGGGTATAAATTATCCAAGAGCGGACTGGTCCCCAACGGCGCTTCAGGAGAAAATCTATCCCACTACTACGGGAATCTGCCGGACTGAAAACGGCTTGGTCATCGTCGCGTTCAAGAAATTCAACGGAGGAGAGATTGCGCACGCGTTTATGGTACACTTCGACGTCAAACAACCAGCCTCGTTTCTGTCCGATGAAGCCAAAGTTGAATTCGTGAGAATTGGGCAAATTGATGTTCTCTCCGTCCGCAAGTACCCAAAAGGGAATATTTGCTCCTAAATTTTCCAGATCGATTTCCAAGACCTCGCTGAGGAATTGGTGGTTTACCCCAAAGCCAGCTTTTATGCGCCAAGTATCGTTGAGCTGATAGCTGCCCGTAAGCCTAGGCTCCGGATACCACCGTGCAGTAGGGGCATAGTACTGGAAACGAGCCCCTAGATTGGCGCGCCAGGAACCGGAGGAGAAGGTATACGTTCCGTGGGCTGCGACCCCCAGCGCGGAGAAGGACTGTTCGATGATGTCTTCATCGAGATCAAAGGGTAGGAGTTCCTCGTAATTAAACTGATTTTTCCATTGTTGCAGCTGGATACCAATATGGAATTGGTGGTTAGGCGCTAAGTGCCGCTGCCATCCGAGTTTAAGACTGGTTTCTGTGAGCGCTACTTGGCGGGCACTGCCAAAGAAGCCGAATTCCTCCCCAAAAGTGTTTTTGCCTGCTGTTTCGTGAAGCGAGTGCGCCACTTGTACCTCCAGTTGGCTCCGTGAAGAAAGGGTGCCGGCATAGGTAGCACTCAAGCCACTATTAGTGGTTGTCCGGTCGTCCAAGTAGTTACCAAAGGAATCCGCATCCGTTAGTTCAATGAGCGTACTGTTTCTTTGGAGAAAAGAACTGATCGTGAAGCGGTGAGCGTCCGTAGGATTCCACTGCCAACGACCATTGAACTCCTCGAATAATACTTCCTGATTGTCGGCTAAGAGTTGCTGGTTGTCTTCGCCATCCATCTCGTCCTCGAAGATGGTCTCTAATAGTGGGTTCCGAGCCGACTGAGCACCAAGACTACGGAAGGTAGGCGTTTGGTTTAGCGCGGATAAGGTGCCTCGCCCACTTAGGTGGAGATCGGACTTTCCTTTAAGTAAAGGAAGTTTTACGTATGCATTGCCGTGGGTAAGGTTGAGGTTTCCTCCCGCAGCGATACGATCGCTAATACGGCGATCAGTTTCCATATTGATGACGCCGGATAGTCGGCCGCCGTAGGCAGCATCAGCGGGCCCTCGCCAGATATTAGTCTCTTCGATAAGTTCGGGGGAGAAAAAGGAAACCATGCCTCCTAAATGACCAGTACCGTAAACGGTAATGCCATCCCAGATGATCTGGGTTTGATCCCTAAAACCACCACGGATATTGATGCCAGCGGCAGTTTCGTCGGGGCTGTTAACTCCCGGTAGTAGTTGGAGGGAGCGATAGACCTCATTTTCCGTAAAGCCCGGTAAAGAGGGCACTTCTTGAGGTTTGAGGACCACTTGATGTCCTTCGGGCGTAGCGTCGATACCATCTGTGAGGTACTCGAGTACTTCTACTAGCATTAGTTCAAATTCAGCCGGCGCTAGCGATAAGGTGGGACAATTATTTCCGAGTGCAGTAATGGCTATTGTCTGAGGGGCATAGCCTAGGAAGCTAATGGTGAGGCTGTCCGTATCCGCCGCTTGAACTTGTTGACGGCACCACCCTTGTTCGTTTGAATAAAAGCTTTCCCCCCGTTCTGGTACGGATATGGTAACGAAGGGAAGTGGTTCTTGGGTATTTTTTTCTTTGATCCGGAAGCAAAGTGAGCGCTTTCTGGGGGCGGATGGGGGCAAAGGCGTCAGTGTAACGTAGCCGCCATCCAGCATTTTTACGGCAATGCCTAAGCGGTCCGTTAAAAAGTCGGCTATTTTTTGCCAGTCTGCATTTTTAAAAT
>JBCDGT010000154.1:0-6982 GCA_038750915.1 Bacteroidota bacterium | reverse complement strand
GCTGGATGCTGTCGCGCTGCCCCTGATGGCTCATTGTTAGTCGCAGATTGGTACGACTCCGGTGTTGGCGGACACCTGATGGGCGATATTGAACGCGGGCGCATTTACCGACTGCACGCTAAGGGAAGCGAAAAATACACTACTACCCCACCCGACCTCAGTACACCAGCCGGAGCTGCGGGCGCACTCGGGCACGTAAACCAGGCTACCAGATTTCTAGCCTACCAACGCCTGGTGAACGACCCGCAGACGGAGGACGTCTTACAAGGTTTGCTGCTCGACCCGGCCACGGCATCCCGCGACTGCGCCCGTATTGCCTGGGCCTTGGCCGCACTCCGGGGGGAAGGACGCCAAGTCATTGACGATCTGTTGGCCACCGACGATCCCCTGCTGAAGGAAACTGCGGTGCGCCTCGCACGCCAGTACCCGGGGGGCCGACATGGCACCTTACACCAGGCCATACAAGCCGCTACCCAAAGCGATTACCCCAACCTCTGGCGAGAAGCCGCCCTGGCCTTGCGGTACCACGATAATACTAAGTTTGCCACCCAGACCTACGCAGAACTAGCCAACAAATACGATGGTCAGGACCGCTGGTACCTGGAAGCCCTCGGCATCGCGTCTACTGCCCATCATGACGCTTACTTCGCCGCCTGGCTAGATACGAAACCCGATCTTGAATCCGTAACGTCCCGTAAGATCGTCTGGCGGAGCCGCGCTACCGCCGCCGCCGAGCTTTACCTGCGCTACATTCAAAACAGCAACAATCCAGAAGAACTAGCGTCCTTCTTCCGAGCCCTCCATTTCCATCAACCAGAAGCGGCCAAGCCCGTCCTCGAGACGGCGCTGTTCACTAACGACCACCCGAAGCAGGACGAGATCATCCGCTATGCCCTTGGCAGCATCAAAGCTGAAACCTTACGGTCTAGTCCACGGATTCAGCAGCGGCTTAGGGAAGTGATGCCCAGTATTCGGGGTAGCGATGTCTGGACTATGATTATTGACAATGCAGAGCTAAAATCTGAGATTCCGGCTCTACTGAAGGCCTCGATCAACAATCCCGACAATGACTTCCAAGACAAAGCCGCTAAGCTGATTGCCCGTATCGGCGGGATCGACTTCGTCAAGCAGGAATTCGAAAAGCGGGATGCACTGGGCCGTGACCGCTTGGTCCATCTAGCCCGTCACATGCAGGACACCCCTACTGAGGCATGGCTTAAAGAACTACGGGCCAACGAAGACCTACCACAAGCGCTGCGTAACCGCGCTACCAGCAGTTTGGCCAACTACTGGCACGGTATGCCGTACCTAATGGACTTGGTTGCATCCGGTAATTTATCAGTAGCAGACGCTGAATATACCGCCCGGATACTTACCCAGTGCTGGCGCACCGACCAGCGTACCCGTGCCATTAAGTGGCTCACGGCAAATCGACAGGGTGAGGCCATCGACTTGGATGCCGTACTGGACCTAGAAGGTGATTTAGCCCGTGGTAAAGAAGTATATATGGAATACTGTGCCGCCTGCCACCAGGTTGGTGAAGCAGGGGTTCGTTACGGACCGAACCTCAACAAGATCGGTGACAAACTTGGTAAAGAAGCGCTCCTTGCCGCCATCGCCTACCCCAGCCAGGGTATTGGCTTTGGCTACGAAGGCTATACCCTCGAAATGGCCGATGGCAAAAAGTTGACTGGCTACGTAGAGTCCCAAACCGAAAACGAACTTAGCCTACGCATGATGGGCGGCGTCACCCAAACCGTCAAGAAAAACGACATCAGCCAGCGTACCCCCCTGGCCGAGAGCCTGATGACCGCAGGCCTTCACGAACTTATGGAAGCCCAGGAATTAGCGGACTTACTGAGTTATCTGGAGGAGTTGAAAGAAACGGAAGCGAGTAGGTAGGGTTTGGTAATTGGTAGTTAGTACTTGGTAATTGGTTGGAAAAGTACCAAGAACTAACTACCAATTACTAATCACTCAATCTTCTTCTTCCGTCTCGTTGTCCTTGGCCAGTTTGTCAAGGCTACCTTGATACCGTCCAAAGGAAGAATCGTAGTGGGCTTTACGCATTCTTGCGTAGGAGTGCATTCCTTTCCGGAAGCCCTTACCACTGTCCGAAAAGCTAATCGAATTCCCAGCGCTTACGCCCCAAGACTGGGCTTCCATCATGGCCTGTTGGGTGGTCCCCATAAAGCTGATGACCCAAGCAGGGCTGCCTTCTTTTTTGGCTTGAATTAATTTAGTGACCGCCTCACGAGTATACTCTTGAGAGCTGTTTTCTAGGCCGTCCGTCATAATGGTTACCAGCACGGCGTCCTGTTTTTCTGGTACTAAATGGAAGCTTTTCCCAATGGCATCGAAAAGTGCCGTCATGCCTTCTGGCTGGTAAGCATTGGCCAGGCTTTCGGTAAGTTTTTCCGCCTTCTTAGAATTGACCAATTCCTTGAAGTGACCAGGGCTAGAAAATTGGGTAACGATCGTTCGGATCTTTGCCTCCCCTTTAGCAGCATCCTCTTTGATGTCTTTGAATAATAGTCGAAGGCCTCCACGGATTTCTTCGGTCTTCGATGTCATGGAGCCACTGGCATCGATAATAATCAAGTTCGTAATCTTCTTCATACGGCAAGGGTTTCAGGGTGAGTAATATGCTGGTAACGCCTGCCCGGAATAAAAAGTTACACCATGTATTAGTGGTTGGTAATTAGTGATTAGTATTGCTATCGAAGTACTAAATACCAAACCTTACTCCTCTAAACCACTGCTCTTCAAAGTTTCCAGCCCTCCATCTTCGGCGCGGACCAAGAAATAGCCTTCCAAATCCGGGCGACTATCCACTAATTCAAGGGCACTTTCCGGGCCAACCACCATACAGGCCGTAGCGTAGGCATCGGCGGTGGCACAATCAAAGGCCAGGACACTAGCGCTGAGCAGACGATTACGTTCAACTAGGCCAGTTTTAGGGTTGATGGTATGGCTAAAGGTTTCGCCATCTACCTTATAGTAGTTGAGGTAGTTGCCGGAAGTGGCGATAGAGCGACCATTAGCCAGGGGTAATGTGCCAGCGCGGGCGACCTTGCTTTTGTCTTCATCTGGCAGGCGGATGGCAACATTCCAGGGCCGCCCGTATTTCGTGCCACCACCCCGCATTTCTCCACCGATATCGATGAGGTGGTCCGGCCGGCCGGCGGTGGTTAGCAGCTCGGAAATTAGATCTACCCCGTAGCCTTTGGCACTAGCGTTCAGATCCAATTCCGTTCCGGCTTCCTTATGCAAAAAATCGCCCTCTAGACGGATTCGGTCCAGGCCAACCAGTTGGCGCAATTGATCGACCTGGCTCCGATCAAAATCAGCAGATTCTCTTTTTTTACCCGTACCAAAACCCCAAAACTTCACCAGGGGCGCTACGGTGGGATCATAGGCTCCCTTCGTTTCCGCACTCATCTGTTTTGCTAGTTCGAAATTGGCGATAAAATGGTCCGTTCCCGCCACGCTGATGCCCGCATCACTAGCGTTAAAAGCATTAAGCTTGCTGGCTGGCACCCAAGCCGATAGCTCTAGATTGTACGCCTCTAGTAGGCTATCGATTCGCCCCTTTAGTCGTGGGATAGTATCCCCAATGTAGGTCACGCGATAGTAAGACCCCATCGCTTCTCCTTGAAGTCGGTGAATCGGGGCAACGGGCAATTCTTCCACTTCCACATTTTGGGCGCGTTCGCAGGTGCAGAGTAAGGGGAGAATGGCAAAAAGAAGTAAAAAACGCAGGTAAAATGGCAGCTTCGGCATGGGGAGTTATTGCGCCGCAAAGATACTGCGCTGCCGGCGGACCTCCTGCTGTGCAGGTCCGAGGTGTAAGGTTGCTGTGCGGCCTTAGGAGTTGGGGTATGCAAGTAAATTATTTATCCACTAAGCGATTAGGATTAATAGGATTAGAAAAGATGTTTAGAATCTTACAAAAGAGCATCCTAAACATTATTTACAATCCTAGACATCCTAATCGCCTAGCCTGATGAATTTACTATAGACGTAGCTAAGGTAACTGCCAAAGAGGCGTGGTCCGACTTAAAAATCCAGCCCTACCCCCAGCAAGAAGTTCCTGCCCGCCTGGGGGAACAGGCCTTGCTGTAATGTTTGCTCTCCGGCGAAGCGGTAGCGGTAGCTCCAGCCATTGGAGAAATAGAGCTGGTCGGTAATATTGCGCAGCAGCAGCGTTACCCGCAGTGCCCCTAGACGGCTATCTCCCTGAGGACGCAGCGTGTAGGCGATGCGCAGATCAGCATAGTGGTAAGCTTCCAGTGCCGCAGCAGGATCACCACTATTATCAACGTAGCGTTCCCCGACGTACTTCGCCTGCAGCCCGGTTTCGAGTTGATGAGGCCCCTTATTGACCACTGCGTAGCTCAGGTCTAAGGCCCCGACTACATTAGGGCTAAAGGCAAGTGGCGTGTCTTCTCGCAGTACTTCCACTTGACCGAGAGAGCTGAAGTTCTCATCAAAATCGTCCAGGAATTCGGTGTAGCCATCCACGCGGTTGCGGCTAATGGCCAGATTGCCCCCTACCGTGAAACGGTCATTGATGCGGTAGCCCCCCTGTAGCTCCACACCAAGGCGATAGCTATTAGGCACATTGGCCCGAATGTATTCCCCAACGTCATTCAGCTGGCCAGTCAGCACCAACTGGTCCCGATAGAGCATGTGGTAAAAATTGATGCCGTAGTTGAATTGGTTGCGTTGTGCACGAATCCCGACTTCCGTATTGAACAGTTTCTCAGGAGTGGGGCGGGTAGCGCCGGGGTTTTCGGTAAAGTCGTTCCGATTAGGTTCCCGCTGGGCGACACCAAAGCTGGCGTAGGCTTGGCCGAAACCAAAGTCGTAAAGCAAACCGGCCTTAGGGTTGAAAAAGGTGTGGGTGGCTACCTCATCAATCCGACTCAGGTCGTTGGCAAAGCCAAGAAATTCGTAGCGTACGTGACGAACTTGTAAATCTAGGTAGGCGTTAAAACCGTTGCCAAAGCCGTAGTTGGTCCGCAGGTAATTGCTGAAATCTCGTTTGGTGGCATCGTTGTCGTAGTAGCGGTCCCGGATTTCCGAATTTCCGGCGTCACGGGCCCAGATGACCTCGCCGTAGTGATCCCCGAGGTATTCATTGGCGGAGCCGCCGAGGGTAAAGTCCAAATTGGGGGAAGGGCGATAACGCAAACTATAAACGGTACCGTAGAAATGATTGTCCAGCCAGCGGCGGCGGATCAAATCCGTAGTGTTGTCCATAGTGTTGGTAGTAATACCGTACTCACTTAAGGACTGATCCGCCTTGTACTGCTCGAAGTAACCGAGGCCGCGGGTATAGTGACCGCTGACCCCGAGGCTCCAATTGTCGCCAAAGTTATTATTATAGTGCAGTTGGTAGTGGTTTTGGCGGTAGTTGTCCACCTCATTGTCATATGGCTCTCCTTCTTTTTCCGTTCCGACGCTGTTGTAGGTACGCCCGAACTCATCGATCTCCGCTTGGGTAACGCCGTTCCACGACTGATAAGTTACCTCGTGGCCGCCGAAGGCGTTGAACCGCCACACGGCACCTGCGCCCGCGCCCACGTACGTCAAGCCTGCGTAGTAGCCATCTAGGTCTGCCGTCGCCCGGTCAACGTAGCCATCCGAATGCACTTTACTGTAGCGGGCATCTATCTTCAGGCCGTTATCCATCAGGCCACTGGTGTAATTCACTACGCCCCGACGGGTACCGAAGCTGCCCACACCACCGTCGATGCTCAGCTTCTGTTTTTCGTCGATTTGGTTGGTATTGAAATCAATTGTCGCCCCGAAGGCGCCCGCGCCATTGGTGCTCGTCCCTACCCCACGCTGAATCTGGATTTGATCGGCCGAGCTGGAAAAATCGGGCAGGTTAACCCAAAAGACGCCCTGGCTCTCACTGTCGTTGTAGGGGATGCCATTGATGGTCACGTTGGTCCGAGTTGGATCGGAACCCCGAATCCAAATGCCGGTGTAGCCGGTACCGGTGCCCGCATCGGAACTCACCACCACGGAAGGCGTCCACTTCAAAAGGTAGGGCGCATCCTGACCGAGGTTACGCTCCGCGATTTCGGGAGCGGCGACGTTGGTGTAGGTGACGGGGGTGAGGCTGGTGGCATTAGTAGCTGTGGCTACAACAGTTATCTGATTTAATTCACCACCAATCATAAAAGAAGGAAGTTCCTCAAGTTGAATCGTTACATTTTCTACATCTTTAATGGTCCCAATATCAATCCTTCTTGATTTGAACCCTGTGTAAGAAATTACTAGATACTTACCTTCATAGTCTAATGGCAAGTCGATTTCAAAAAAACCTTCCTCATCTGTTACTGCACTAATCGTGTCTCCTTCGATTCCGACCGCAGCGTACGGCAAAGGAGACTCAAGATCAACAATCGTTCCAGAAATAGTTTGGCCGATCAGCGCGCCACAGCACGCCAGCGCCAGCCCGGCGCAGAGTAAAAATCGCTTCATTGCGAGTTAAATTTTCCCTTCCCAGCATTACACGGGCAGGTTCCTGATTAAAAAATCAAGGGTATAATCTCAGCCGTTCTGGAAGGACTCCAGGTAGGCACCCCTTTATTGCGCGGCAAAGATAGGAAAGTTGGGCAATGGGTGATTAATGATGGGCGATTTAAAGATTTACGGGCGATTTTTTACACAAAGAGTAAGGTGAGAACGTAAATAGCTCAGCTACCATCAATAATCGCCCATATTTACGTATCTTGCCGCCCTGAAAAAAAGAAACCGGTCGGCCAAAGGCCAACCGGTTCGAAAAAAGAGCTTTGAGAGGCTATCTACATACCAAACTTTTGGAGGGTTTATCCTCCGATTTCATTGTTCAATGAGATTACGGCGTTTGTGCCTAAATAATTAAAAGGTCGTCGTTAAAAATTAAAACTGAGATTAAGGCTTGTTTGTGCCTGAAAAAAATCTTTGTTCGAGTGCTCCACTAATC
>JBCDGT010000153.1:0-6985 GCA_038750915.1 Bacteroidota bacterium | reverse complement strand
CCGGAAGACCTACCGGAGATATTATTTTAGTGGATAGTTCCATCGATGGCTGCGATTCTACCGTAATGGTAAACCTTGCTTTCTACTCTGCGCCCTCCAGTAATCTTGACACGATGATCTGTTCAGGAGATACCCTCCGGTATCAGGGAGTAGACTTTCACGCGGATCGGCCAACGGGTATTGTAATCATTCCCGGAGGGTCGAATGGAGGCTGTGATTCCACTGTCAATGTTAACCTAGATTTCTTTCCTACACCCCAGGGAACGCTCGATACCATGATCTGTGCCGGAGATACCCTCCGCTTACGGGGAGAAGAATTCCACGCTAACCGCCTCATCGGAGACGTACTGCTGCCCGACGAAAGTGCTATGGGCTGTGATTCTATCATCACGGTTTCCCTAAATTTCTTTGCACCTGCGTTTAGCGCCCTCGACACGACGATCTGTATTGGGGATACCCTACAATACCGGGGAGAGCTATTTCATCTCAACCGTACGGCGGGAGAAGTAATTATTCCTAATGCCTCCTCAAACGGATGTGACAGTACGATCCAGATTACCCTCGACTTTTTCCCCCAGCCCGTTGGTGTTTTTGACACCATCATCTGTGCTGGCACCAGTTTTTCTTACGGTAATGTCGAATTCAGCGGAGCGGTAGAAGACCAGCTGGTGACGATCAATGAACCAACTCGTAATGGCTGCGACAGTTTAGTTGCAGTAACGGTAAGGGTGCGAGACCTCCCACAAGTAAACATTACTGGAGATGGAATAACCTGTGTTGGAGAAGAGGTCGATATTACCATTAACTACGACGGCCCTGCTATCGCAAGAGTCGTGCTAAGTTCTAATCCAGGCGATACCATCGAAGTAGTTAGTGGCCCAACCACCATCCAGCGTCCAGTTCCCGTTGGTCAGACGATTAGCATCTTACATGCCACCGATGGTGGTCCTTGTGCACCAGCCACCTCGGGTTCGATTACCGTAACGGAGACGGACATGGCGGTTGGCATTCAAATAATAAGCGGCGACGGTGTTTTTGCCATAAGCTGTGCCAACGAGCAGGATGGAGCCATCGTCGCAAATGCTAGTGGTGGTGATGCCCCTTACGATTTCCTATGGAATACTGGAGCTACCGAACCGGCTCTGCAAAACCTGGGAGCTGGGGAGTACGATGTGATGGTAACTAGTAGCCGAGGTTGTCAGTCAGGGGCCAGCGTCAGCCTAGCCAGTCCGGAAATCATGGCGGTAGCAATTGATGAGGTAGCAGCTAACTGTGTAGATACCCTTCCAGCGCTGGTGGTAAGCAACATTCAGGGTGGTATACCTCCCTACGCCTATGGGCTAGCCGGTGGGCCAGGCATGAGGGTAGGCTCATCCTTTCCGGATACTTTGCAGGCCCCAATTGGGGAAACCACTTTCCTAGTAGAAGATGCTAATGGTTGTGCGCTTAACCAGACATTTAATTTCGAGGCTGCACCGAAAGGTGAGCTTATCGTAACACCAGCTCGCTCAGTCATCCAAGTGGGAGACAGTGTTGCCCTTGCCTTCCTGACTGATTTAAATATCAATGGATTCCGGGTGATTCCCGGGCCCGAAGAACTCATAGAAGGAACCAGCTTAGTGGTGAGCCCATCAGCGTCCACCACTTACACCATTATGGCGGTAGATGATCAGGGATGTTCAGCCGAGAGTATGGCGGAGATAATCGTCGATCGCTACATTCCAGTCTACGCCCCGAACGCTTTTAGCCCCAATGAGGATGGCAGCAACGAGCTTTTCCGGATATACGGTGGGGATCGGGTACGTACCATTACCGACTTTAGCATCTTCAATCGCTGGGGACATTTAGTCTATAATTTCCCCGGGCCGGTCGGTCCTGATGAAGTCAATTGGGGCTGGGACGGCCGCGATTCACGCGACGGTCGGTTACACGAACAAGATGTTTACGTTTACAGTGTGAAGGTTACTTTGATTGACGGGAGAGAACTCACCATTAAAGGCGACCTAGCCCTTATACGTTGAGGCAACGGCCCAGCTTAATTACGGAGAGGCTGTGTTCATTTACCTAAAAGCTCGCGAAAGAATATGCAGTATCGCAATATGTAAGTAATCCTACATAAGTTAAATATTATGTTTTTTTATCTGATTTAGGGGTATCTTTGGATGCTTTACTCTTGTACATTCAAGTGGATCAGTTAGCAATCACCCAAGATGAAACCGATTTTCCTGGTGCTTGCTTGGTGCTGCCTCCTATTTCCTACAGTAGCACACGGCAATGGCGACCGGACCCAAAAGTTAGTATTTTCTCTGAGCAACAACAGTGTCGACGACCTAAGCTTCAGTACCGTTCCTTGTAATTCCCCAGGGAGCGATTTAGCTATTACCGACGCAGAGGGTGAACTGCCCATGACCGGAGACAATGACCCCAGCAACGGCGCATTCATGCGCTGGACGGCCACTGGTGGCACTGGCCTATACTTTAGTCAAATCTACCAGGGTGGTGAGTTATATACGATCGAAGATCCAGGCACTGGCTTTACCGTATTTACTGCTAATAACGGCATTAATTTTGATGAGGAGGTTGCTATTTCCGTTGAATTAGGGGGAGTTTGCATCACGCCCGGTTTTTGGACGATCCGCGTATGGGAGGTCAGTGATGCAGATAATGACCGACAGCCTGATCGGGATGTTAACGGGGAGATTCTCGGTTGTTTTGTGGAAACAACCATCGAGTTTTTTCCTTCTTGCCCGCAGTTGGGGACTAATGTTCCGTTCACGGTGGATCCCCAGGATATCGGCTGCAATGGTACTGGTGGGACGATCGGCCTGCTCAACTTTCAGCAAGACCTGATGTACTGCGTTGACAACAATGGTGGCGGCGCCACTTTCGACTGGGTGGGGCCAGATGGTTTTACCGCTACGACCAGAGACGTAGCTAATCTAGTCCCTGGTATTTATACCGTAGAGGTAAAGGACTTCTATGGCTGTACTTTCCGCTGGTCCCGCGAAATCGTGGACCTCGACAACCTAGCTTTCGACTGTCGGATCGTGGATTCTCTTTCCGTATTTGGGGCTAGCGATGCGGTCATCGAAGTTGAAACGACCGCAGGCTCTGGTGATTACGAGTTAAGTTGGACGGGGCCGAGCTCAGGCAACCGACCTAATATTGGCCCTGGCCCACAAACAATCGAAAATTTACCTGCCGGTTTGTACCGTTTTTACGTAACGGACAATATTTCGACTTGTGTCGATAGCTGTACCGTAGAGATTCCCGTCCCGCCCTGCTTAATCGATTTTACGGTGGTGTACGATGAAATGAGCCAGACGGTAATCGTTACGCCGGTTGATGGGACGGCAGACTTCTTCCTCAGCTACTTTGGCCCTACGGAAGCCGAAAATATAGGCCCCTTCGGTTTTGAGGGAATTGTGTTACCCGAGAGTGATTTCTTGCTGGGAAATTACGTTTTCGTACTGAGCGAAGCCAACCGACCAGATTGTGCCTTATCGCAAACGTTCTTCATCCCTCCAGAATGTCACATCGAGGCGGTTGTATCCGCATCGCAACCAACTTGTTCGGGTGATTCGGACGGTAGCATTGCCCTGACCGTAACGGATAACCTAGGGCCAATAACTTATAATTGGGACAACGATGCCTTCGATGGATTGGACTCCGTTGGTAACCTTGCGGCGGGCACTTACACCGTTCGTATTTCCGACTCAGCGGAATGCTATTTAGCACCACAGGTAGTCGTACTGGCCGATCCGCCGCCGGTTAGGGTGACTATTCTACAGGTAGAGACCGGTTGCTCCGGGGAACCCACTAACGCGCTACTGGCCACCCATAGCGGTGCCGTTGGTACAGTTAGTTACAACTGGTCAGTTTCCGCCGCGGATACGAATCGGATTGAAGGGCTGGCAGTAGGCAATTACTCCGTAACGGTAACCGACGAAAATAGCTGCGTTGGTGTAGGCTCCTTTGAGGTTATCGATCCCGCCCCACTTACGATGAACTGCTCAGCCATGGATGAAAGCATCGTTGGCACCTTCGACGGAACCATTACCATCCAGCATTCCGGAGGAATCCCCGGTGTTATCCTAAGCGGCGACTTGGGTACTTTTCCCCTCAGGCCGAACGTAGATACGGTATTCACTGGTCTTGCGCCCGGAACTTATTCCTTCCTCCTGACAAATCCTAACGGCTGTTTTACCAATTGTACTGCCGTAGTGGGCCCTGGCCAATGCGTACTGGAGGTAAGCATCCTCCCCACTCAACCAGACTGTAATACGGCAACGGGTAGCGCCTTGGCTCAACCACTTAATGATAATGGCCCCTTAGCCTACACCTGGAGTTCGGGAGATTCAACCGCCGCCGTGACGGGCCTGCTACCCGGGGATTATTTCCTTACCGTAACGGACACCTTTAATTGCGAGGCCACTGCCATGGTGACCATCGAGCCATTTACTGATTTCCCGGTGGTCAGCTTTAATATGCCTACTGAAGCTTGCCCAAACGGTTGTACGGAAATTGAATTCACCCTGAGTGGCCTCCCCCCCTTCCTCATCACTTACGAAGTAGATCGCCCCGGTGGGCCCAACGTGACGGGTAATTTCCAGTTAAGTGCTTCCGGAATCCGGGAATTTTGCCCGGGGGAATTTGGCTATACCTCCCTAGAAGGGGTAAATATTTTCTTTAGAGACATTACCGATGGCAATGGCTGTCGCCGCAGAGTGAACCGCCTAGCGTCGATTAATACCTATCCAATAATTGTTGGCCAGTTGGACACCACGCTTTGCCCAGGAGACACCCTTGACTATTTCGGAACCCTTTTCCACGAAAATCAATTAGGGGCGGAAGTGGCCCTCCCCTTTCCCTCCAGTAATGGCTGTGACACCAGCACTGCTGTTTCCGTAACTTTCTTTGCACCTGCGCTTGGCGCCCTAGACACGACCATCTGCCTGGGCGATACTTTGAGGTATTTTGATCAGGTCTTCCACGCTAATCGTACGACGGATGATGTGGTGCTGCCCATACCGTCCAGTAACGGTTGCGATACGACGGTGCGCGTTAGCCTGGATTTCTTCGCGCCCGTCTCCGGTACCCTGGATACGATGCTCTGTTTTGGCGATACTTTACGGTATGGCAATGAGATTTTCCACGCTAGTCGTCCATTCGGCAGAGTAGTGCTCCCGGGCGCCTCAAGTAATGGCTGCGATTCTACCCTCAACATTAACCTCAGCTTTTTCCCGCCCGCTCGGGGAAATCTGAACACGACGATTTGTGCGAACGACACCCTACGTTATTTCGGGGAAGAATTTCACCTCGGCCGGCGGTTCGGAGAGGTGCTGATACCTGGTGCTTCCGTTAATGGTTGTGATAGTACCGTTTCGGTATTTGTCGATGTATTACAAGTAGACACCAGTTTTTTCGATACGACCATCTGCCGAATCGATACACTTGTTTTCCACGGGGAGGTCTTTAACGTACGACGGATGACGGGTACCGTCTTAGTGCCGGAGCCAGCGGTCAACGGTTGCGACAGTTTTGTTACCGTTAGGATTAGATATTTCCCACAGGTATTTGATGTAGTAGATACAATCATTTGCCAAGGCGACACTTTCAATTTTCGTGGAATCGATTTCGACGAAACTGTTGAAGATTTTTATATACCCTTACCGGGGGAGAGCATTAATGGTTGTGACAGCCTCGTGGCCGTAAACGTCACGGTAAAAGAACCTTCCCGAATCAATCTATCGGGCGAAGGTGTCGTTTGCCCGGACGGTAGTCTTGAAGTGTTCCTAGCTTATGATGGCATTGTCCCGGCCAATGTCATTCTCAGTGATCGCCCCAACGAGCCGGTCCTGATTGAAGGAGATACAACTATACTTCTACGCCAAGTTACGCCAAACACCACGCTAAGTATTATCGGAACGAACGATGGTAGTGAGTGCCCGCCCGCCTTTTCGGGTAGTATTCCGGTAGTAGCAACGGACCTAGGCGTCGGCATCGACATCACTAGTGGCGATGGCATCTTCGCAATCAGCTGCGCCGATGGTTCGGATGGTTCCGTAGTGGCTGTTCCTACTGGAGGAGACGCTCCGTATTCCTACGCCTGGAATACCGGCGACACCTCGCCCGCGCTCCAGGGCCTAGGCCCTGGTGAGTACACCGTTGAGGTGACCAGCAACCGCGGCTGCCAAGCCCAGGCGACCATTGACCTCAACTCTCCCGACGTAATGGCGGTACAGCTTTCAGAGTTACCAGCTCGTTGCATTGACTCCCTTCCAGGCTTAGTGGTACAAGACATTACCGGCGGAGTCGGATCATACGTCTACCAAGTAACCGGAGACCCTGGCCTACAGCCAGCTCGGCCCTTACCTGACACCCTGCGGGTGCCGTTCGGCGATATCACTTTCACCTTAGAGGACCTGAATGGCTGCCGACTAGAGCAAGATTTTGTGTTCACCCCGCCCGAAGACGGCCAGGCCGAAATTTCACCGCGACGCAGTATTATTCGTTATGGAGATAGTGTGGCGCTACGGGTCTTCACGGATTTAGACGCCGTAGAATATCGGCTGTGGCCGGGGCCAGATTCTATCCTCCCCGCCGATCGGTTCTTCGTTGCTCCGGAAGAGACGACCACCTACGTAGTAACTGTCATCGATGCCGACGGCTGTGAAGCAATCGCCATGGCGGAGGTGGTGGTCGATAAGTTCGCGCCCGTTTACGTCCCGAATGTTTTCTCTCCCAACGAGGATGGTACGAATGATAAGTTCCAGATTTATACCGATCAATCCGTCGTTTCCATCAGCAATTTTTCCATTCATGAACGCTGGGGCGCGGAAGTGTATCGCTTCCCTGGCCCAGTAGGGCCCGGAGAGACGGGTTGGGGTTGGGATGGCAGGCATCCCGATGGCCGGCTTTACGAGCAACACGTCTATGTTTTCTCGGTAATCGTCACCTTCCAAAATGGTCAGGAGTTGGCAAT
>JBCDGT010000152.1:0-7009 GCA_038750915.1 Bacteroidota bacterium | reverse complement strand
GCGCGGGCGTCGTTAACGCTGTGGTCGGAACTGTACTGGCTTGGCATGAGAATGCAACGAACGTTATCTGGTCCCAAAGCTCGGGCGGCCAGCACTGCGACTAGGGCGGAATCGATTCCTCCACTTAAACCAAGGATAGCCTTCTTAAAGCCAAGCTTACCGAAGTAGTTCTTAATGCCCATTACGATACCATCGTGGATTAAGGCCATTTTCTCTCGGTTCCGTTCTCCACTGATGTGGGATCCTTCCTGCACTTCTTCAGTATTATAGATGCGCAGTGCTTCTTCGAAATAGGGCATTTCGTCTACTACGTCTCCTTTGGAGTTAAGGACGAGGGAACCACCGTCGAATAGGACCTCCGTCTGCGCACCGACGTGATTGACGTAGTACAACGGAAGGCCGTACCGCTCCACGTTGGCTTTCATCACCGCTACGCGGTTTTTAGCGTGATCATAGGCAAAGGGAGAGGCAGAGACGTTAATGATCAAATCCGGTTGGTGTTCCATCATCTGGTCCATCGGGTTGATCTTATACAGCGGGTTTTCGTTACCGACGTTCCAGCTGTCTTCGCAGACCACCAGGGCAATGGTCTTATTCTGGTACCGCACTACTCCCCACTCATGGGCGGGTTCGAAATAGCGGTATTCATCGAAGATATCGTAGGTAGGCAATAGTGTTTTGTGCTGCACTTGTTGTACCCTACCACCGGAGAGAAAGTAAGCACTGTTGTAAAGGTCTTTACCTTCTACTACGGGGTTACGACTGACGGAACCCACCACAATAGCAATACCTTCGGCAGCCTTTGCCAGCTCTTGAATGACGGCTTCTGCTTTATCGATGAAATCGTCGAACTCCAGAAAGTCCCGCGGCGGGTAGCCCACGGTAGCAAGCTCAGGGAAAACTACGATGTCGGCTCCCTGTGCCTTGGCCTTCTCGGTGTAGGCAAGCATCTTGGCCAGGTTCGCGTCGAAATTGCCGACGTGTACGTTAATTTGGGCAAGGGCAATGTTCATGGTAGTTCTTTTGGCTGTAACAAAGATAAGGATAGTTAGTTTAATTTACAAACTAAGCAAGGTTAAGCGCTAACGCTTTTAGGACGCACTCCGTGCTTGTAGACGGCCTACGGTCTTTTAGTAGATGGTAGTTGGTATTTAGTGCTGATTACTAAAAGTCGCGCAGCGACGTCTAAAAGACCGAAGGTCATCTAAAAGCGCAGCGTCTAATTACCCGCCAGTAGTTTCCGTGCTCCAGCCGCAATACCCTTTCGGCGATCTTCTCCGGACTGTCTTCGGGGTCTAGACGCACGGCTGCCTGGAAGACGATGTTGCCTTCGTCGTAGTGTTCGTTGACGTAGTGGATGGTGATACCACTTTCTGTTTCTCCGTTGGCTTTCACCGCACGGTGGACGTTGGCGCCGTACATTCCTTTGCCGCCGTAAGCGGGCAGTAGCGCAGGGTGGATATTCAGAATTCGCCGCGGAAAAGCCTTAACCAAATAACCGGGTACCAGCCAGAGGAAACCAGCCAGCGCGATGAAGTCGATCTTAAAGTGATCCAGCTGTACTAGTAAATCCTCCGTTTCGTAAAAGCCTTTGCGATTGAGCACCAGTGTCGGCACACCTCGCTCCGCCGCCATTAGCAGCGCTTTGGCCTTGGGCTTGTTGCTGACCAGTAGGCCGATACTTACCCCATCTTCCGGGTGGGATTGGAAGCGATCGATGATTACCCGGGCATTGGAGCCGGTACCAGAAACGAAGAGAGCAAGGGTCATTTTTAGGAACTAGGAGCTAGGAACTGGGCACTAAGGTACTAGCTCCTAGCTCCTAGTTCCTAAAATCAGGCAATCGCCTTGATCCTTGTCGCTGCCAGTACCGCCATGATACTCATGAAGATGGTGAAGTAGCCGAGGATGGGATAGCCTTCCAGCTTTCCGGCGGGATCTTCCGTGATGATGAAGCCCGCGATGACTGTGCTGCCGAACAGGGCCATTTCGTTAACGCTCTGTCGGATACTCATGAAGCCACCGCGGTTTTCGGGACGGACGACGGAGGTGATCATCGTAGTGGCCGGAACGTTGCGGCCACTGGCTACAACGAAAAAGGATGAAGTAGCCAGTAGGCCGATGATGATGGAGTTGGTTGCCAAGTTAGTGATACTATAGATACTAGCCAGCGCAAAAACGGAGGCGGTGACGAAGACCCGCATCCGGCCGTAGCGATCAGCCAGTTTACCGAAGAAAGGTAATAGCACCACCGTAAGCAGACCCCCAATAAGGTAAACGAGCCCAACCTCCTTGTCCGTAAAGCCAATGTTGATCTGCATGTAAGGAGCAATGAAGGGAATAATGGTAAAGTGGCCGAGCATCAGTGTCATCGTAAAGAGCAGCGCGGCTCGTTGGTTGCTGTCCGCAAAAATGCGGGCGAAAGGGGCAAAGACTTTTTCCAACGGGGGTTGGCCGGCTTCTCGATCCAGTCTCTGCACCCGCGTGCGCGCATCCTCCAAATGCCCCCGCAAGGGAGGAACGAAGAAATAAGCCATTACCACGAATAAAGCCGCAATGGCTGCCGTAACGATGAAAGGCGACTGCCAGCCAAACTCCGAGGCAATCCAGATGCCGGCAGGAACGCCCACGACACTGGCCGCACTGAAGGCCGTCATGACCCACCCCATCGCGGAAGCTCTGCGCTCCAAGGGAATGACGTCACCAACAATAGCCAATACCAAAGCCCCTAGGGTGCCGCCAAAAATTCCCGTAGATGCTCTAGCTGCTAATAGCCAGAGGTAACTGGGAGCAAAAGCACAGCCGAGTGTCCCGATCGTAAAACCACAGAATAGAAACAGTAGCGCCGTCCGCCGATCGAAACGATCGATGACAGCGGTGGAGATGAGGTTACCCGTCAGGGCCGCACCCGCATAGGCGGACACCACCCAAGAAAACTGACCCGGTGAAATACTGAATACTTCCATGATGGTCTTGCCTAACGGCATGATGATCATGAAGTCGATAATGTGAGCAAACTGAACGGCTGCCAGGATGAAGAGGAGCCTTTTTTCGTTGATCATGAGCGTTGGAAAATCCCGAAGAGCTCGTTACCGGCGCGGGGGGCAATGGAATTGGTAGCGGTGGTAAACGTCTTCACGGTGAAATAAGGTGCTAGGTAGCTTAGGTATTCCGAACGGCTGCCACCAAAAGGACGCTTCTCCAGGTCACCTCGCAAAGGAACATCAAACCATAGCCCCACGAGTTTACCCCCGGGGCGCAACAGGTCGTGCATTTGGCGGGCGTAGGCCTGGCGGGTTTCGGGTAAAGGGGGAAACGAGCAAAAGAAGGTTTGTTCTAGGATGAGGTCGTAGCTGCCTGCGTGGGTAAAGAAATCTGCGTGTAGTAATTGCCCAGCTGGAAAATCTGGTACTCGTTCCTGGAAGACGGCTAGCGGTGTAGGTGAGATGTCCATCACGTGCACCCCGGTAAAGCCTTGCCGCCAAGCGTACTCCGCTTCGTAGGCGTTACCAGCACCGGGGATTAAGATGCGTAGATTTTTATCCGTAAGTTGGTCTAAGTACTCCGTTAGTGGTGGCGAAGGGTAGCCAATGTCCCAGCCAGTACGGCCCTTGGCGTAGCGATCCGACCAGTAGGTTTCATTGTTATGACTCATTAAAGGAGCTGTTTTAGGGGTTCGGGGAATCGGCACTGGATTTGGACTGGCAAATTTCCACCAGAACGCCATCAGTAGAGCGAGGGTGCAAAAAGCAGACCAGCTTATTATCCGCTCCGTGGCTGGGCGCCTGCTGGAGTAGTTCAAAACCGTCATCCGCCAAGCGTTTCATCTCCGCCTGAATATCATCCACCTCAAAGGCAAGATGGTGCAAACCCGGACCACGTTTTTGCAAGAACTTCTGAATGGGCCCTTGCTCCCCTTCTGGGGCGACAAATTCGAGCTTAGCCTCCTGGGCTGCGGCGTCGAAAAAGCTAGTGGTGACGTGTTGCTCAGCCACCGTTTCCCGTTTGTAGGCCGTACGGCCAAGAAGTCGGGCTAGGAGGGCTTCGGCGGCGTCAAGGTCAGGGGTCGCAATACCAATATGGTCGAGGCGCATGGACTTTTTTTTGGGAAACGATTTATGAGCACTAAAGGATGTGCAGCATACCTTACTAGGGCAAAAGCATCAAAGTTCTCTGCTCATAAATTGCTACGTTTCAACAGCTTTAATCCTTTTTTCCAGGCACTAATTTGTTCATTTTTGTCATTCGCAACAAAAACGAACCAAAAAATGCTCGTCCTGCTCAAACTCGCTGGCGCTCAGACAGTCACAGGACTTTATTTAGGCAAGAATTAAATCAATATTATCCCTTGTTGCTATTTGATGCGTTTGCCCTACATACCTTACGGACGCCTTATTTTTAAGCGTACTTATCCAATAATTCGTCTGAACTATGCTGCGCAGCTATCCGGCCAAAATTCTTTTATTCGGCGAGCATACCGTACTGCGTGGTGGGCGCGGTTTGGCGGTTCCTTACCACCGGCTTAACCTTCGTTGGGAGCAAGACCAGCCGGACGAACGCCTTTTGCAGTTTTGTGATTATTTGCAAACAGCCATCCCAACTTGGGCGCTGAACGCAGGTGCCTTAGAAAGTTTTTTATTAACCAACTGGCGGTTAGCGGGGAATATCCCTACCGGCTACGGCCTCGGTAGCAGCGGCGCGGTCTGCGCCGCTATTTGGGATCGTTTTGCCACCGATCACGGGAAGGCGCTTCAGGGCGAAGACCTCCGCAAAATGCTAGCCCGAATGGAGCAGCATTTCCACGGCAGCAGTTCTGGGACTGACCCCCTCATTTGTTACCTACAGCAGCCAGTTATCCTCGGTGGAAACCAGCCGCCGAGGATGGTGCCCTTAGCTGCTGGTTGGGACAAAGGTTTTTTTCTCGTGGATACCGGCCGTACGCGAAGCGCCGCTTCCTACATAAATACTTTTACCCAACGCTACGATCAAGAGACCGCTTTTCGGCAGGAAGTTGATACCAACTGGCGCGAACCAGCGGATCGGGCTTGCGAGGCGCTCATTACGGGAGATCGTGCGAGTCTAGTAACGGCCATGCGTAAAATCAGTAACTTCCAACTACGAGAAATTTCCCAATTTATTCCGCCTACTTTCCACGTGAGGTGGTTGCACGAGTCCTACATCCTGAAAATTTGTGGAGCTGGCGGTGGAGGTGTTCTCCTGGGGCTATCTCATGATCGACAAGCCACAGAGCGGGCTCTAGGAGAGGTTTGGTGGCTAGAGGAGAATAGTAATGAATGAGTGAATGATGGAATGGGTGAATAGAAAAGCTATTTACTCATTCCATCATTCTCTAGTTAGCCGTTTACCGATTCGGCTGAGGGGTTGTCCGCAGGTAAGGCTTGATGACCTTATGGCCTTTGGGAAACTTATCCGGGATGGCCTCGGTAGCGATAGAAGGAGAGACTACCACGTCTTCCCCATCTTTCCAATCTACGGGAGTAGCTACGGAGTAGTTATCGGTAAGCTGCAGACTGTCCAGTACTCGCAGGATTTCCTGAAAATTACGGCCGGTGGCCGGTGGGTAGGTTAGCGTCAGACGGATCTTCTTATTCGGGTCGATGATGAAGACCGAGCGAACGGTAAACTTGGCGTCGGCTTCCGGGTGAATCATATCGTAGGCGACGGCTACCTTACGGTCGGAGTCGGCAATTATGGGGAAGTTCATCTCCACGTTCTGCGTTTCTTCGATGTCTTTGATCCAGCTCAGGTGGCTGTCCAGGTCATCAACACTGAGGGCAATGACTTTGGCATTGCGGCGCTCGAAGTCTTCTTTAAGGGAAGCCGTGCGGCCCAACTCGGTGGTGCAAACGGGCGTAAAATCACTCGGGTGACTGTAAAGAACGACCCAGCTATCGCCGGCCCATGCGTGAAAGTCGATGTCGCCCATCGTAGTTTGGGCGTTGAAATTGGGGGCTTGTTCGCCCAGGCGTAATGGCATTTGGGATTGGGTTTTGCTTGAGCAATGGTAACGCATCAAGACAAGCCCGGTTGAACGCTATTGCCAAAATACCAACAGGCCAAAGCACCAATAGATCAACCCTACCTTCTCTTCTTCAACTTACCACCGTACTTCGGGCAACGTACGTCGCCAAAATAATAGTTAAAGCCAATGCCAAGGAAGATAAAGCGATCATTGACGGTGTCGTCTCCTCGTTGTTCGCCTTCGCGATCGATGCGGTCGCCTTCGGAATCGAGCATTATGCTGCGGTCATAAAGGTCGGCGGCTAGGCGGCCGCGGCTGCGGAGAAGGTCGGAGAAATCGGGGTAGCTCGTACTGACATCATCGAGGTAATCCGTGTTGGCATTGCGGATGCTGAGGTGAACATCCATGCTAAGTTCGTAGCTAAGGTCCCACTTGAAGCCAATGCCACCCGTTAGGGCACTGGCGATGACGAGGTACTCCTCACCCCGCAGTTGACCTTCAGTGCCGAGCTCGCGGAGTTCGACAAGGTCACCTTGGTCGGTTACTGTTTTTGGGTTGTGGCGGAAGACCGAAAAGCCAGCGAACACGTAAGGTGTAAAGAAGTACTCGCGGTGACCGTGGAAGTACGGGAGGAAATTGAACTCGAAAGCAGCGGTACCATCCCAGATGGTAGACTCGAAACTAAGGTTACGATTTTGTTCGAATGGATTACTGCTATCGCTGTCGTAGGCTTCGATTTTGCCGTAATTGAGGCTGATGCGGGCGGCCAAGCGGTGATTGAAGTTGTAGCGGGCACCGAAACCACCCGCAATGTTGGGTCGATCGAGGCGAAAGTCCGTATTCAAATCACCGAAATAAATGGAAGCACCGACCCAAGGGCCAATCTCCAGGCCACGCATTTCAACTTGGGCTTGACCGGTGGCTGGCAGGAATAAAACAGCCAGAAAGAGCAGGGAAATAAAGCGAAATTGGGGCATACCGAGAAAAAGATAGCGCGCCGATTACCAGAATCGACGCGCTGTTTGG
>JBCDGT010000151.1:0-7013 GCA_038750915.1 Bacteroidota bacterium | reverse complement strand
GTAGCTTTTATCCGCCAGCGTTCCGAGCTTAAACCTAAGCTGGGCATCATTCTTGGAACGGGCCTTAGCTCTCTAACTGACGAGATTGAAATTGAAAGAGAGTTTGTTTACGTTCTTGTGCCTTATTTCTGAGCGTCTACTGTTGTGAGCCACCAGGGGAAACTTATTTTGGGGACGCTGCACGGAGTGCCAATCGTAGCCATGGCTGGCCGTCTCCATTATTATGAAGGGTACAGCATGCAGCAGCTTACTTTTCCAGTCCGCGTACTTTCCGCCCTCGGTATCGAAAAACTCATTATCTCCAATGCCTCCGGTAGCGTGAACGCTAATATCAATGCTGGCGACCTGATTTTCCTGCGGGATCACATCAACATGCAGCCCGAAAATCCACTACGAGGTTTTAACGACGATCGCCTCGGGCCTCGATTCCCGGATATGCTGAACGCTTACGATCGCGCACTCAACGCTTGGGCGATTGAGCGCGCCAAAGCCCATGGCCTTAATGGACACGAGGGTGTCTACCTTGCCCTGGCTGGGCCTAATCTCGAAACGCCCGCGGAATACAAAATGGCCAATATTATGGGGGCTGACTGTATCGGTATGAGCACCGTACCTGAAGTATTAGTGGCCCGCCACGAAGGCTTGCCGGTCTTCGTTATCTCCGTTGTTTCCAACAAGTGTTACCCCATCGCCGAAATTCAACCAACTACCGTTGATGATGTCATCGCTACGGTGCAGGCCGTGGAGCCGAAATTACGGGGCTTAATGAAGGATTTGATGGAGAAGTTAGGGTAATACCGGTACGAAACAACCCCTCTACTTGCATTTTTTGTGCTTACTTCTCTCCAGTGTAGCGAGTTGGAGTGATTAGCTTCGGTTGTGAGACAGAGAGAAAGCAAAATGTAAGTGGTGGATAATATTACCTTTTTACCCGCAAATCCTTCTTCGACCTCTACGAATACTAAACGGCCGCTTCCATATCCTCCGTGTTGGCTACCTTCGCAAGGCGATTCCTCCCTCAGTGAATCCACCGCGACGTTATAAACCAACGTATGAGCATTAAAGTAGGCATCTTCTTCGGTGGCCCCAGCCGTGAGCGGGAAATTTCCTTCGCCGGCGGCCGTACCGTGTACGACAACCTAGACAAGGCCCTCTTCGAGCCCGTCCCCATTTTTGTCGATAGCTTCCAGCGTTGGTATTTGCTTGACTGGCAGTACCTCTACCGGGGTACCATCCGTGACTTTTTCCCACCCATCGACTTGGCCCCAAAATCGGCCCACGGTTTTCAAGTATACCAGGAAAGCCTGGGTCCACTCGACGAACTGAGCCTGGAGGCAATGGGTAAGAAGGTTGGCCGGAGAATTCGGCGGGACGAACTACCGGAGCTGGTCGATGTTGCCTTCCTGGCCCTGCACGGGGAGTACGGCGAGGACGGAAAACTCCAACGCGAATTGGAGTATGCAGGTATCCCCTATACGGGTAGTGGCGTTGAAGCCAGTGAGATTGGGATGGATAAGGCCATCCAGAAAGAACTCATGGTTGCTAAGGGCTTCGCCTCTCCGAATATCCGTGTGATCGCCAAAGGCGATTTTGATGGTAGCGAAAAAGTAAACGAACACTTTGCCGCCGCCGAAAAAGAAATCGGGTGGCCAATGGTCATCCGCCCCGCCCGCCAAGGCAGCTCCATTGGAGTGGCCATCTTGGAAGAAACCGATGGTTTAGAAGCCTTCGAGCGCGCCGTTAACGCCGCTTTTTTTCGGGAACTCCTACCCATTAGCGAATACGTTGCCCGCGACGAATACGAACGCCTGGAATACGTCCGTCAAATCAGTGATCTGCGCGATGGTATTGCCTTTCCCATGGATGCGCTGCGTGGCGACCACGAATTGACCCTCTATACCCCTGATGATCTGCACGACTACCTGGAGATCGCTGCAAAAGATGCCGATGGTCCGGGCTTGATCACTTTCACCGGCCATCAAAGCGAAGAGCGGGTGATCGTAGAAAGCTTCATTGACGGCAAAGAATTTAGTTGCATCGTGGTGCGTACGGCCGAAGGAACATCCGTCGCGCTGCCCCCCACCGAAATCGTCAAGCCGAGCAGCGAGCTTTTCGATTACCGCAGCAAATACATGCCAGGTCGCAGCCGCAAAGTGACACCCATCGAGTTGCCGGCTGATCGCATTCAGGCCATCCGCGAAGAATGCGAACGCCTTTTCGAAGCTCTCGGCTTTCACGTCTACGCCCGCATCGACGGTTTTCACACCGCCGGCGGTGGTATCTACCTCAACGATCCGAACACCACCTCGGGCATGATGCCCAGCAGCTTTTTCTTCCATCAAGCGGCGGAGATCGGACTAAATCCCAGTCAGTTCCTCACCTTCATCATTCGGGCTTCCCTACGTGAGCGTGGTCAGGAAGGGCCAACTCAAGCAGTAGCTAACGAACTCGGTCAGCAGCTAGATGCTGCTATCGACGTCCAGCGTGCTGCTGCTACGGGTAAAGAGCGCGTCGCGGTCCTTCTGGGCGGCACCAGTTTCGAGCGCCATATTTCCGTAGAATCCGGCCGTAATATCTACGAAAAGCTGGCTTCCAGTGAAGGCTATCGCCCAGTCCCGATTTTCCTGACGGCAGCTAGCCACCAACGACCAACAACCAACTACCAACTTTTTCAGCTACCCATTAACCTGCTACTCAAGGATAATGCGGACGACATCCGCGATAAACTCGCCAAAACCGAGGAACACCCGGTAATTGCGGAGATCCGGGCGGCCTGCTCCGGAATCACCGAACGCTATGCGGACGCCGATGTCGTTTTCCATCCTAGAAGTCTGATGTGGGAGGAACTTCCCGAAATAGTCGACGGGACTTTTATCGCGCTTCACGGTCGGCCGGGAGAAGACGGGCAGGTACAAGCACTTCTGGAACCTCTTCACCTTTATTATAATGGGTCCGGTATTGCGAGTAGCCAGATCACCATTGATAAATACCAAACCCTGGACACCCTTGGGGAGGCTGGCCTTTCAGTAACCGACCAATACCTTGCTCAGGCGGAAGATTTTCATACTGATGAAACGGCTTTTTACGATACCATCGAGGCCAAATTTGCTTATCCGCTAATCGCCAAACCCGTTGATGATGGTTGTAGCTCGGCCGTAAAGCTGATTAAGCAGCAAGAGGAGCTGCATGCCTATTGCCGACTCACCTTTCAACCTGAGGGCACCGATGTTGCCGCCGCTCGGAAGGAGATGAAGCTTTCGGCGAAAGATGAGTGGCCCGTAGGCAAGGATACCATACTTTTTGAAAGAGCCATCACCCAGGGGGCGGCAGAAAAGTTCCTTGAAATCACGGGAGGAATGTTAACGCACCGGGGGGTAGACGGTGAAATCCGGTACGAAATTTTCGAGCCGAGCGAAACGCTCGCTGGGGGAGAAGTACTTAGTTTAGAAGAAAAATTCCTGGCCGGTGAGGGGCAAAACCTTACCCCTGCCCGCCTAGGAACGGAAGACTATAGTTACGACTTCGTCGCTGGTCAGGTAAAGGCCGATCTAGAACGCGCCGCCCGCGCCGTTGGCGTGGAGGGGTACTGCCGTATCGATGCTTTTGTCCGTATTTACGAAGATGGCCGGGTGGAAACCCTACCGATTGAAGTAAATAGCCTCCCCGGGATGACACCCGCTACCGCGATCTTCCACCAGGCAGCCCTGGCCGGCTACCAACCCGCCGAATTCATCGCCCAGATTCTCCAGTATGGAAAATCCCGCCTGGCGAATATTGCTGCCACAATTGAAGAACAAGTGGCACCGCTAGTCCCTTCCATTACGGAACCCGTTGAAGCCATCGAGAAAGCCCCTTTTTCCGACCCCTTCTTCGCCGATGATCCTGATTTTATGACCTCCCTTGCTGACGAAGACGATTACACTGCACCCGCGACCGCGCCTGAAACCTCCGATAGTTCGGAAGATTGGGGAAGTTCTGTAGCCGATTACGACCACCTCTTTGCCAACCACAGCCCAGTATTGGAAGAACCCGTGGAAGAAACTACTTTCTTAGAAAATCCAGCACCAGCGCCTCCTCCTGAAAAGAATGAAAATGAGGAGGGTTTCGTGGCTAAGGCGACCAACTTCTTCAAGGACATCGTAGCGCTAGTCAAATCCAGTTACTTCTGGAAAAATGCGCTCGGAGCCCTGCTTTTTTTCGTACTCTGCTTCCTAGTACTTCGTACGGGCTTAAACTGGTATACCGCCCACGGTAAGAGCACTGAGTTGCCCAATTTTGTGGGGATGATGCGAGCCGATGCCGAAGACATCGCTGATGACCTTGGGCTTACTTTGAAGTTCGAAAAAGGGGCTTTTGACCCTAATCGCCCTGCCGGAGAAGTGGTGCTGCAACACCCCAAGGCTGGCGCTGGAGTTAAGAAAAACAGATCTATTTACCTTACGGTCCTAAGCGATGAAGCACCGATGATCAAGCTACCTTCCCTGGTGGGTAATTATGATTATACCAACTACGCTAACCGCATCGAGGCTATTGGTGATATTCGGTCAATTATCAAAGAACAAGTTTACGATCCTAAACAAGAAGAGAATACAATCCTGCATCTCTTTGATGGAGAAACGAAAATTACGGACCAAGATCTACGGAGTGGCTACGAAGTACCACAAGGAAGCACGCTGGAATTTGTAGTCACCGTTCGTCAAACGGGCGAAGTTTCGGTGCCGAACATCAAGTGTAAACGCTTTGGTGTAGTGGAATTCCTGCTCGATGGCTCCGACCTGCTGGTTGGTAATATTTACGGTGACGTATCGGACCGAAGTGAAGCCTTCGTGATACGTACCGAACCGGCTGGCGGTAAAATGGTCCCCGTAGGTTCCAAGTTCGACATCTATCTCTCCCAACGCCGCCCCGACGGCTGTGACTAGTGAACGGACAACAGCCGCCCCGTTTCTCGCGTTCTCAATACTGAAGTGATTTAGGGTTTCTATCTCGGCCTGCAAACACCACTTTTCGTTTACACTTCACGATCAGAACGGTCACTTAGCTTTGGCTAAACTCCCAACCTGCTCGCTTGTCTAAACAAAAAAATGTCAGTTTTCGCCCAGATCCAGAAACCCTAAATCACTTCATCAAGTGAAAAACATGAACGTACGACTACTCTACTCGGTCCTCTTCCTCGGGCTGGGCTTCTCTCCTCTTTTTTCCCAAGTATTCCAGCCCTTGGCGGGCTACGAGCAATTGCAGCGGCCAACTCAAAAGGAGGCCCCTGTTTTTCCCAAAGTAGACTGTGGAAACTTCGAGTTTGAAGGCGTCTCTCGGGTGCAGGCGGGGGAAGAACTGGAGCTGAAAGTTAGCCTAGATACCTTTGATCTTGGCCCCGGGGTGCTTTTTCGGTGTACGGGTTGCAATACTGCCGATTTTGGTACCGCCTTTCTGAATAACGATACTTTGCGCTATGGCGCGGACGCAGGTGCTGTGCAAGGATTAGATACTTTGGTTATTTCGGCCTGCTCCGCTACGGGGAATTGCGTCGACTCCGCCACCGTAATCGTATTGGTGCAAAGAGCGGGGCAAACGATTGAACTAGGCAATCGACTATTGAGTCCAAGTGCCCGTATCGACGTGGAGATTCCTGCGGATATGCTGCCCGGTGGTGCTACTTGCCGGTCCATCGAGGGCTGCGCCCCCGACTACCCGGGCCGGGAGCAGGAGTTCTTCTTCCTGAATGACCAGAACAACAATAATACCTTCCGCTACCGCGCGGCCCGCTACGCCGGAACCGATGCCGTTTGCGTTACCCTCTGCAATGAGCTGGGCTTATGCGACGTGTACCGGACTACCTTCACCGTAGAACGACCTACCTTGGATCTGCCCTTTTTCGATGACTTCAGCTATGCGGGCACCCGCCCCGCCGAGGAGCTCTGGCAGGATGAGGATGTACTTATCAATCGTAATTATGGCGTCGACCCACCTTCGGTAGGCGTAGCTACCTTCGATGCCGTTGACTTTGGCGGCCAGCCCTATCCAGACGCCGGCGGTAGCCGATCGACAGTGATCCGAGACTTCCTTACCTCAGCCCCCCTCAACCTCAGTGGACGGGCCGGAACTACCCTAAATTTCTATGTACAACCCCGTGGCTTTGGTAATCGCCCGGAACGCCAGGATAGTTTTCTGGTGCAGTTCCTCGATGTTGGTGGTAATTGGAATACCGTCCTACAACTACAAGGCTTACCGAATACCGTTGGCAACAGCACCCCGCTTCCCTTCGAAGGACAAACCATTCCGGTACCTGCTCAGTACCAGTACAATGGCTTTCAATTCCGCTTCGCCGCCAAGAGTAACGAACGAGGAGCGGTGGATATGTGGCATTTGGATTACGTGAAGCTCGACGATGAATCCACGGCATTGAACACGGAGGACCTTGCTTTTACCAGTATTCCTCAGTCTTTGGTTGCGCCCTACACTTCCATGCCGATCCGTCATCTACAGTCAGGAGGAATTGGCCTTTTTACTGATACGCTGAGTATGCTGCTGCGCAACCACTCCGAAAACACCCCGATGAACTTGAGTGAAAACGGAGATGTGGTGTTGATTGCTTTGGCGGGTACCAATCTGCCCGTTACCAGCAATACGATAAATCCTGGTTTTAGTACGGACAATAGTATTGCCCCCCAAACCACCGAAAGGCGAGCACGGGCTTTCAATAATATCGCGAATAGCCCCGACAACCTAAGTGAGCTACGTACCTACCTTTTTGAAACGACGGCGACAGAGGCCTCGCTTGCATTAGACCTCTCTTATAATTTTTCCTCCGCCAACCAAGCTAATGCTTTTGCGAACGGCGCCCTCCGAGATAACGACCGAGTGGTTCGCACCACCATCTTCGACGAATACATGGCTTATGATGACGGTAGCGCTGAGGTAACCGTAGAAGTCTCCGAAGGAACTACCCTTTTACAACGCTACGACGCCTTCGCCGAAGATGAACTTAAAGGAGTGAGCGTCCGTATTCCCCG
>JBCDGT010000150.1:0-7022 GCA_038750915.1 Bacteroidota bacterium | reverse complement strand
GGGCAATCCTCCAGCACCCTTTCCGGAGGTGAAGCTCAAAGGGTAAAACTCGCCAGCTTCCTTACCAAGGAGCGGAAAAACGAGCACATTTTTTTCATCTTCGATGAGCCCACCACCGGTCTTCATTTTCACGACGTTGCCATCTTACTAAAAGCCTTGAATGCCCTCGTAGAACGCGGCCACACCGTCTTGGTAGTTGAGCATAATATGGACGTGATCAAATCCGCCGATTACGTCATAGACCTCGGCCCGGAAGGTGGTCGCGACGGCGGGCACATCGTTTTCCAAGGAACACCCGAAAAGCTGGCCAAGGTGAAGAAAGGACATACTGGGCGCTATTTGAAAGAGGTACTATCGTAAGGCAATCTGAAAAGGTATTGCACGATAATCTTAGTTTAGCGTAATGAACCGTATGACTCTTTTAGTTCGTCCTTTTCTACTGGCTCTCTCACTGGTATTGTTCTTCCAGTGTGACCATAACCCTGGATCAGAGACTCCTACTCCTAAGATGAGTTTTTCCGATACTTTCCCCACCTCACCTACCCGCCAACCAACTCCACTATCCGTCGAAGAATTAGCTTTTCAGAAATTGGTGGCAGAAAAAGCAGCCTTGGTATTGGCTAATAATCAGCTGGGCTTCGTAGCCATTCCATTTACCGCAGAGGGGGTGGAATTATATTTTTATTCCGAGCCGGACCCCACAGCAAGCATCACCGATAGCTTAGTGTACGAACGGGATGATTATCGTTTACGGCTCGTCCATAGTCCTCCTGATTTTCAACCTTTTTACTTCAAGGAAGATTTCCAGCTACTGCTGCTCCGTATGACCAACATTGCTGGACGGCGGGCCGAGGTAGAAGTCAATGCAGAAAGTGGGCGTACCGCCTGGGTGGATGGTACATCCGTAAGCGTACAAGACTGGAAAACTTTCCTCGAAAACATTGCTTTTGTGAAACCATTAGACTGGACAGCCAACCCTCCGAAACAAGCTCCCGAAACAAGCGCTCCGGAGGTGCCCGGCCTAAACGAATCTAAGCTCTTGCAACCGCAGAAAATGCAAGGCGATTGGCTACAAGTAAAAACCTTCCCGCAACAGACCGACCTCCCACCGCAGCATAGTTGGATCCGCTGGCGTGATGGCGAAAAGGTACTGGTGAGTTGGGACTACGTGCTGTAGATCAGCCAAGTTATTTAGGCGCGGCCGCAGGTGCAGGGCTCGGAAGTAGGGAGCTAGGAACTAAAGGACGCACTTCCGTGCTCCTAGGAGGCCGCAGGCCGTCCTTTAGCTCCTAAGTACCACTACAGAAAGAAGTACTTCTAAAATCGCGAGTTGTCAGACGAATTTTATTTCAACTACGCCAGAAATAAAGGATTCGTCTGATAACCGCTTAGCGAAATAGGAAGTAGATATTTATAACTTCCTACTTAGATCCTAGCTCCTAAACATAGCACCTGCGGCTGCGCCCAAATGATTTTCGGTCCTGCTAGCGATGTTAAAGTTTTCAATCTCACCTTAAAATCCAAGCGTCTTAGGGAATAAAAGCCAGTTGATTTCCGTAAATAATATGAAGGCGGGGTATTTCTGTTACCCTGAAAGTCTCTCTAACACACGAACAACACCCCGGTTATTTTGATTTGTCGCCAATCGGCTTCCGCCTCCTAGCGGATACCGCTACCCATAATCTCAATAATCGTTTCTAATGGCTTTAATTTCTACCCGTTCCCTTCTTTTTCTTGCTTTCTTTTTCACCTACTTCTTACCGCACCTACAAGCGCAAGATGCCTACGTAGAACAAAATGGCTTAGTCGTCATTGAAATGGAAAACGTGGCGGAGCAAAATGGATGGCTCCCCGCCAATACGATCACCGGCGCTACTGGAACCGGCTACCTGCACTGGACCGGCAACCAGTTCTTCAACCAAACCGGAAATGGTGTGCTTAGGTATCGAGTAAAAATCAATACTCCCGGTACCTACCGATTTGAGTGGCGGGTCGCGGTTGGATTCGGTGACAATTCTCCCGAGCATAACGACTCCTGGCTAAAAATCAAGAATGCCACTTTTTTCGCCAAAAAAGGCACCTCTGATTTAAAACCAAAACCAGCGTGTAACAGCGACCCTGCTTTCGGCTGTCCGAATGGCTCTAGCGTCAACGGCTTCTTCAAGATTTACGGAGGAGGGGTCAATAGTTTCCAGTGGGCCGCACGCACCAGTGACAACGACGCCCACCAGATTTTCGCCACCTTCCCAAGTTCCGGAATCTACGAGATTGAGGTAAACGCCCGCTCTTCTTATCACGCCATCGACCGGATGATCCTGTATCACTCCAGCGTGAGCAGTACTGAAGCCCGTTCGTTAGACAATGCAGCGTCCCCGGTAGAAAACTCGAGTAATGACTTAGCTCAACTTAGTGGAGATTTAAAACAGTGGCATAAGATCAGCCTAACTTTTGCTGGCCCGGACCTCTCGGAGACCGCTAAGCCAAATCCTTTTTCGGACTATAACCTTCAAGTCACTTTTTCCAAAGGGGCTAAGTCTTACGTCGTTCCCGGCTACTACGCCGCTGACGGCATGGCGGCTGAGTCTAGTGCCACTTCCGGAGACAAATGGCGCGTTCATTTCGCCCCGGACGAAGTGGGAGATTGGAATTGGTCCGTTAGTTTTACTACGGGCTCCGACGTAGCCATCGACGGTGGAGGTACTACCGGCGGTTTTATGGACGGGGCTACGGGTAGTTTTACCGTTGCGGCCACGGACAAAACCGGACGGGATAACCGCGCCAAAGGGCGGCTAGAGTACGTTGATGAACATTACCTCCGCTACGCCGGCACTGGCGAGTGGTTCGTCAAAGCCGGGGCGGACGCCCCGGAAAACACCCTGGCTTACGAAGACTTCGACGAAGTGCCCAACGAAGGAGGCCGCCGCAAGAGTTGGGCTCCCCACGCTCAGGATTACGATGAGGACGAAGCCGCCAGCTATACCTGGCAAGATGGCAAGGGCAGTGAATTACTGGGGGCAATAGCTTATCTCTCCGGAAAAGGGGTAAACGCCTTTAGCTTCCTAACCTTCAACGTGCAGGGTGATGACAAGAACGTATTTCCCCATCTCTACACGGATGGAATTGGCAATTATGGCGGAGATAATGCCTGGTCAGCGGACCTTCACCACGATCGTTTTGATATCTCCCGCATGGATCAGTGGGAGCGCATTTTCGAGTACGCCGACCGGAAGGGAATGTACCTGCACTTCAAATTACAAGAAACCGAAAACGACCAGCTGATGGATGGCGGTGACGTTGATCGAGAACGCAAACTCTACTTCCGAGAAATGATTGCCCGCTTCAGTCATCACCTTGCCCTCAACTGGAACATGGGGGAAGAGAACACCCAGACCACCGAGCAGCGGAAGGACATGGCTGCCTACTTCGCCGAAACTGACCCTTACCAACACCTACGGGTTATTCATACCTACCCTGGTCAAAAAGGCAGCGTTTACAACCCACTGCTCGGAGACGATTCCGACTATACGGGAGCCTCTCTGCAAACCAGCAATCCCAACCAACAACAAACGTTTACGGATACCCGCACCTGGGTGAATAACTCGGCAAATGCAGGTAAGAAATGGGTAATTGCTATCGATGAACCTGGTAGTGCCCAGATTGGAGTAGATGAAGACCCCGACGACCGTAAGCTCACTCGTCACCGCGTCGTTTGGGGGAACTTTATGGCCGGAGGAGCGGGCTCGGAGTTCTACTACGGCTACTCCACGAGTTGCGATGACCTCGATTGTCAGAACCATCGTACGCGGGATGAAAAATATACCGATGCCGCGATTGCCCTACAGTTTTTTCAGGTACACTTCCAGTCATACCTACCCGAGGTAATCAATGATAATGACCTTACACCAGATGACGATCAGGACTATGCCCTGGCCAAAGCGGGAATCGCCTACGCCGTTTATCGCCCCAATGGCGGGGCTACGGCCATCAACCTTCCAACGGGGATCAATTGGTTGGTTCAATGGTATAATCCACGAACCGGTACCATGAGTAACTCCTCTTCTCTAACTAACGGGCAGCTTGAAGCACCTGATAATAATGATTGGACCGCTCTCCTATTACCAGGCAACTGTACTGCCGGGACTAGCTGTAATGACGGAGATGACTGTACCGTAAATGATCAACTAGACGAAAATTGTAACTGTAGTGGTACTTTCGTTGATACGGATGCTGATCAAACCTGCGATGCCGAAGACGTCTGTCCAGATTTTAATGATGCTTTACTCGGTACCCCTTGCGATGATAACGACCCCTGCACGCTGAATGATGTCTATCGCTCCGACTGTTCCTGTGCCGGAACCACTGCGGGTGACCAAACATTAGCCATCTCTCCCGTCGACGACGCCTACCTCCAGGGTAGCACGCGAATCAATGATGCGGAGTTGCGGATCGAGGAAGATACCCGCGTTACCTACCTCAAGTTTGACATACCGGCCTTTAACGGGACCCTCCTCTCAGCGAGCCTGAGCCTTAACGTTGGCTCCGACCCGGGCTCAGGAGCGATCATCGTAGCCAGAGGAGCGAGTAACGACTGGACGGAAGACAACCTCTCTATCAGCAATGCCCCCACAGAAATGACTCAACTAGGAACACTAAGTGAGACCTACACCGCTAGCCAAACCTACAACTGGGACCTAGACGTTACCACGCTTGGCCCTGGTTTACTTACGCTGATTCTCCGTCAAACGAGTGGTAATGATGTTGCGGTAAAATCCACGGAAAACACCGACACGGAAAACGGACCAAGCTTGCAACTGATAATCAGTAAGCCCGTTGAGCCGGAAAACTGTGCCGTATTGCCACTCAATTGGGAGCAATTCACCGCTACGCCGGTGGGGAAGGATGCTTTACTACAGTGGACAACTACCGAGGAGGAAGACAACCGCACCTTTATCGTCACTCACAGTACCGCCCCCACTAATTTCGTAGCCATTGGGGAAGTTGCACCTCAAAATGATCGGGGCCCGAATCATTATCAGTTTGTCCATACGCCACTCACCAGCGGAGAGCATTTTTACCAAATTATCCAGGAAGATTTGGACGGCAGTCAGAGTTTCAGCCCAATTAGATCCGTCAGCTTTAGCAACGACCGGCTGGTTACGATCTACCCCAATCCGTTCTCTACCGGAGTGCGGCTCCAGTTCAACAGTCAGTTAAGGGAACTTTCTGTTTTCAATGCCTACGGCGCCAGGGTCTTCGAAATTGCTGAACCACGTGAAGCGCACCTAGACATGCTCTTGGAAGACTTACACGCCGGTGTCTACTGGGTGCGCGGTACCATCGAAGGGCAGCCCTGGACTGAACGGATCGTAAAGCGATAAAAGGAATTTTGGGCGTTGCCGTGGTCACTGAGCTGGCCGAATGTGCAGGTGCAAGCTCAGTTAAAAAGCAAGGAAGTGTAACGGATAGTGGCTAGGATACATAAAGGAGTAATCCTAAATACTATCCGTTTATGAAGCGTTGCTTTCTACTTACCTTACTCTGCACCTGCGGCCTCGCCCAAGTCATTTTTGCCAATAATGTGGCCATCACTAACCTCCGCACGGGAGGTCAAGAAATCATCACTGGAGACATTTCCATCCTTTTCGACCTCAGCTGGGAAAATTCCTGGAACGTCACGGATGGCCCCGCTAATTTCGATGCCGTGTGGGTATTCGGGAAATACCGCGTCAACGGTAGCCCCTGGAGGCATATGCCCTCAGCGGACCTAGTGGACAATTCGAGTATCCTAAATACGGAAAACTACACCGAAGGCGCCATCGTTTATCGCGAAAATCCAGGCACGGGGAATAATGACTTCACCGATATCAGCTTCGTCTTCAACTACCGAGCTGAGGGGATCGACGATAACGCCGACCTGGAAGTACAGCTCTTCGCCGTGGAAATGGTATTAGTCCCTACCGGTGCTTTCAGCTTGGGAAATGGCCCGCAAGGAGGTCAGGGTGCTTTCATCCGCAACCCAGCAAGTGGCTCCTCCCCACCCTACCTTACTTATCCGATTACTGCCGAGGTCGCTATTAACGTAGGTCCTCAGCCCTTTAGTTTCAACTACCTCAGTGGTGGCGACCAACTGGGGCCAATTCCCGCCGATTTCCCAAAGGGGCACGCCGGTTTTTACTGCATGAAGTACGAAGTTAGCCAACAACAGTGGGTAGATTTCTTTAATACCCTCACCCCTGTCCAACAAAATGCCCTCGATGCAACTGGCGCTAGCGGGAAAAATAGCGATGGGGTAGTAGGGCGTAACGGGGTTAGCTGGACGTCGGGCAATCCCGCCACGACCTCCTTACCCAACCTACCCATGAATTATATCCTTAATGACTGGTTTTATGCTTACCTGGACTGGGCGGGCTTGCGCCCGATGACGGAGCTCGAATTTGAAAAGGCCTGCCGGGGGCCCCTTGGCGTCCAACCAAATGAATACGTTTGGGGAACTAATAGAATTGCCGATCGGACCTACCAATTACTTTTCCCGGGCGGTGTCGGCGAACGGGTGAACAATGCTGCGGCCAACGAAGGAAACGCCGCCTACGGCGCCAATAGCGTGGATATTTTACGCTGCGGTATTTTCGCAGCCAGTGCCCCTTCGGCTGACCGGGAAGAAACCGGAGGTACTTACTACGGCATCATGGATATGGGGGGTAATCTCTACGAAAGGACCATTGGGGTCGGGTCTCCTGAATTTAGGGCCTATACGGGGGTGCACGGCGATGGAACAATCACGCCTAGTGGCGCAGCAAACGTAACGAGTTGGCCGAGCGCTAGTGCTGGTTTCAGTTTCCGGGGCGGGTCCGCCGGCTTTCCTGGCAATAACCTACGCACGGGAGATCGAACCTTTGGGAACTTCACGGGGGCCATCAATCTAAGGTATAACGGCATCCGTGGCGTATTAACCCGTAATTAAGCCCACTAGACGTGAAAGCGATACCATTATTACTCACTGCTTTGGGGTTGTGTTATGCCCT
>JBCDGT010000149.1:0-7074 GCA_038750915.1 Bacteroidota bacterium | reverse complement strand
CCAGTACTTCTCCACGCGGCACATTGGCCAGAGAAAATAAGTTGCCATCGTCCGTTTCCAACAGCAGGCCACAACCATCAAGGCCATCGTAATTACGCACTTCCACCGGAAGGAAGCAGGTATTTTGGGCGGCGGGTAATGGCGGTGCGGGCCGGTTAGCACGTTGCAGAAAAGGAGCATATTCAGTTGGGGGAATCTTTGGCGGCAGAAAGGGGCCCGTCGTTTCTTCTCCAGTAACGGTTGGTGGCAGCTCACTCGCCGGCTTGGGAGCAACGTAAGGAGTAGTAGGTTCTTGGTTTTCGGTCGCCTGTTTGCCTTGTACCCCCTTAGGACCGCCACAGGACGTTAGGCCCACAACTCCAATCAAGACAAAACACCAGTACTTTTTCAATGCTTCTTGGTTTACGGGCTAAACTAATGTTCTCTATGCGTAGTTACGCAAAACAGGTTAGTAAAATTTCTTATTTTTGCCCGCCTTCTCGGGCCCTTAACTATAATAACTGCCAATCTTTTACTATGAGCGGAACCAAGATTACCCTTGCCAATGGCAAATTGAACGTACCCAACGACCCCATCATCCCCTTCATCGAAGGTGACGGTATTGGCCCTGATATCTGGGCAGCGGCCAGCCGCGTTCTGGAGGCAGCCGTAGCCAAAGCCTATAAGGGTGAAAAGAGCGTCGTCTGGCATGAAGTACTTGCCGGGCAAAAAGCCATGGACCAAACCGGGGAATGGCTCCCTCAAGCAACCCTCGATGCCATTGATGAATACCTGGTTTCTATCAAAGGGCCCCTTACTACGCCCGTCGGAGGTGGTATCCGTTCGCTCAATGTAGCCCTGCGCCAGAAGCTCGATCTCTACGCTTGTGTCCGCCCCGTCCAGTATTTCCAAGGAGTACCCAGCCCGGTTAAAAATCCGCAAGATGTGGACATGATTATCTTCCGCGAAAACACCGAAGATATTTACGCAGGCATCGAGTTCGCCGAAGGTACTGACGATAACGCCGCATTTTTGCAGTGGCTCAAAGCCACCTACCCCGAGCGGTTTGCTAAAGTACGTTTCCCCGATACGGCGGGTATCGGCATCAAGCCCGTATCTCAGGAAGGCACCAATCGCCTCGTTAAAGCGGCCATCCAGTACGCTATTGATAATGGCAAAGATTCCGTTACCCTTGTTCACAAGGGCAACATCATGAAGTTCACCGAAGGCGCTTTCCGCGATTGGGGCTACGAAACCGCCGCCCAAGACTTTGGTGCCAACATGCTCGACGGTGGCCCCTGGCATGTCCTTACCCTAGACGATGGCCGGAAGATCACCATTAAGGATGTCATTGCTGATGCCATGCTCCAGCAGATCATCTTACGCCCCAAAGAGTACGGTGTGATTGCTACCCTGAACCTCAATGGTGATTATATCTCCGATGCCCTTGCCGCCCAAGTAGGTGGTATCGGCATCGCTCCCGGAGCCAACATCAATTACAACACCGGTGTTTCCATCTTTGAAGCCACCCACGGTACGGCACCAAAGTACGCCGGTCAGGATAAAGTCAACCCCAGCTCCGTCATCCTCTCCGGAGAAATGATGTTCCGTTATATGGGCTGGACGGAAGCTGCTGACTTGATTATCAAAGGCATCGAAGGGGCCATCTCCAAGAAACGCGTCACTTACGACTTTGAACGCCTAATGGACGGTGCTACACTCCTTAAATGTAGCGAGTTCGGTGACGAAATAATCGCCAATATGTAATTCCGTGTTTCTCGGATACCAACAGTACCGCCTAACCTGAGCTGGTTTACGGTATGGAAGGGCTCTCGACCTAGGTCGGGGGCCCTTCGCGGTAGTAACCATCAATAAAATTTAGACACGCTCTAAGCTACTCACTTCCACTAGCCGATAAACTTTAACAACTGCAGCTTGCAACCCCCTACTAATCCATTCGTACTTGCTAGTATACGAATCTACTACACTCCAAATGAGACTTATAACCCCACTGTTTTTACTGCTCTTGGCAGCTTCGTTTTTACGGGCCCAGGATACGATAACGCCACCACCCGAATACCATACTAAGCGCCTAGAGGGCAAGCCGCCTACCATCGATGGTACTATTGATGACCCCGTCTGGGATCAGGTAGAATGGGGAGGTAATTTCCACCAACGCCAACCGGATGACTCTGCCCCCGTCACCCAAGAAACTGCCTTTAAGATTCTTTACGACAATCGTTATCTCTACGTTGCCTGGCGCGCTTACGATACAAACCCCGAAAAAATAGAGGCGCGCCTCGGCCGCCGGGATGATTTCCCTGGCGACTGGGTAGAAATAAACTTCGACAGTTTTAACGACAAGCGCACTGGCTTCTCTTTTACTGGCTCCGCCAGTGGCGTTAGGGGAGACGAATTCATCAGTAACGATGGCAATAACTGGGACGACAGTTGGAACCCCTTTTGGTTTTGTAAGAGCAAAATTGATGACAAAGGGTATACCGTGGAGGCCCGTATCCCCTTTTCACAGCTCCGCTTCGGCAAGGAAGAAATTCAAGAGTGGGGACTGCAAGTCAATCGTCAACTATTCCGTGACCAGGAAGCCAGCTCCTGGGCCCCCATCAAACAGACCCAGCCAGGGTGGGTGAGTCGCTTCGGCACCCTCAAGGGCTTGTCTGGCATCAAACCGCGCAAACCCCTAGAACTACAACCGTACACCCTCGGTCAATTGCGTACCGGAGGCGGCTTCCCCGACGATGATCCCTTCAAACGTAAAACAGAAGAGCGTTTCAGCGCCGGCCTTGACGGCCGCATCGGTATTACCAATGACATCGCCGTTGATTTTACTATCAACCCCGATTTCGGCCAGGTCGAAGCCGACCCCGGAGCCATCAACCTAGATGGTTTCCAAATATTCTTCCGTGAACAACGGCCTTTCTTCGTAGAAAACCGCAACATCTTTGACTACAGCGTCACCTCCGCCGAGGCTGGGGGCAGCTTTAATTCGGACATCCTCTTCTACAGTCGGCGGATCGGAGGTTCTCCTAGCCGGTTCGTTAACTCCGACCCCGAAAGCCGCTTTTTCGTCAAACAGCCCGAAAACACTACCATCCTTGGGGCCGCTAAAGTGAGTGGTAAAACCCAGGAAGGACTTTCCTTAGGTCTTCTATCTAGTGCCACCGAAAGGGAGTTCGCCACGATCATGAACCAGGGAGAAGAAGAACGTAGCCAAGTCGAACCCTTTACGGTCTATAACGTAGGTCGGGTACAGCAAGATTTCAATGACCGGCAGAGTACCATCGGGGTCATCATGACCAGCGTAAATCGGGACTTAAATACCCCTGAACTAGAATTCCTACACGAGAGCGCTTACAGCGGTGGAATAGATTTGGTGCACCGCTGGAAAAACCGGGCTTGGCAACTCGAAGCCAACGCGATCTGGAGTCAGGTACGCGGCGAAGAAGAAGCCATCCTCAATACGCAGACCGCCTTCGAGCGGCGCTTCCAACGGCCAGATGCCGACTACCTAAGCGTCGACTCTTCCGCTACCCAATTAAGCGGTACCGGCGGCACCCTGACCATCGGTGAATTCGACGGAGACTGGGTCTTCCAAACTGGCGGCACCTTCCGTACCCCTGGCCTAGAGTTGAATGACATCGGCTTTCTCAACGAAGCGGACCGGATCGATTACTTCGCCTGGGGCGCCCGCCGCTGGCGGAACCCCACCAAGTGGTTCAACCGCTTCCAGTGGAATCAAAACATCTACCTGGGCTGGGACTGGGGCGGCAACTCTACCTACCGCCGCTACAACACCAACGTCTGGGGCCAACTCAAAACCTTCAATAATTTCAACTTCAGTGTTACCCTCGAGCAGCAAGACATAAATAAAAACATCTTGCGCGGTGGACCTCGGATGCGACGCCCGATTGGAGCCGGTATCAATGGCGGCTTCGGGTCAGATTACCGAAAACGCCTTAATGCCTATTTCAACTTTGGCTTCGGTAACGCGTATCAGGGCGGTTTCTTGCAAACCAGAAACTATTCCTTGAACCTCAACTGGCAACCGGTAGATGCCCTAAGCCTCTCAACTCGCTTCGGCTATAACTCCACCAAAAGGGACGATCAGTATTTTGCTACGCGCACGGACGGCGACCGGACGGCCTACCTACACGGCAGCATCGATCAGGAGACCTTCAGCATCACCCTCCGGGCCACCTACAACTTAACTCCGGACTTTACCATCCAGTACTACGGCCAGCCCTTCATTGCTCGCGGAGTCTACGATAAATTCAAAATGGTCAACGACCCGCTGGCGAAAGAATTCGACGATCGCTTTACCACCTTCGCCGACAACCAGATTTCTTTCAACGATGAAACGGGCCAGTACCAAGTAGATGACGACACTGATCGGGCGATTGATTTCAGCTTTGGTGATCCCGACTTTAACTTCCTCCAGTTTCGCTCTAACCTAGTCGTGCGGTGGGAGTATCGCCCCAGCTCCACCCTCTTCCTCGTCTGGTCTCAGGGCGTAAACGGCAATACCGACCCCGGCAAAGGTGTCTTCGAATCCCTCGGCGAAGACCTCTTCGCCAGCGAAGCCCGCAATACCTTCCTGATCAAAGCCACCTACCGGTGGGTACGGTAAGACAGCGGCGCCGCTGCTGGGCTAGACGACCTAGCGGCCTGCTAGGAGCTAGACGCGTACTTCGTGCTAGGAACTTGGGGCGCAAGGTCCTCCCACCCCTAGCTCCTAGCAGGTGGCGACAGCCACCGTCTAGCTCCTAAAAAAGCCGCGTTGCGGCTTACTTCCATTTAATGTTACAACCGGCACTCGGATACTGCTTCTCCGGGCTGGGTCGTCCGGCGAGCAGGTCATCGAGGGCATTGCGTAGGTCCGTTCCTTCAGGCTGGCGGCCGGAACCAGGGCGGTTATCGTCCAGACGGCCACGGTAATACAGCTTTCCGGCGGCATCGAAAAGATAAAGATCAGGGGTGCATGCAGCGTCGTAAGCGCGGGCAACTTCTTGGCTCTCGTCGTAGAGATATGGGAAAGAGAAGCCTGAATTAGCAGCAAACGCTTTCATGTTTTCCGGGCTATCCACTTCGTATTTCACTACGTCGTTGGAACTGATCGCAACGGTACCGATTCCTTTTAGTTGGTAGTCATTGGCTACTTGTACCAGTTCTTCAACGACATACAGTACATAAGGACAATGGTTACAAATGAAGTAGACCAATGTTCCCGCTTCGCCACTAACCTCCGCTAAGGATAGGTTAGTATCGGAGATCGTATCGGGAAGGTTAAAATCAGGTGCGGCTGTTCCGATTTCAAGCATGGTAGATTCAGTCAGGGCCATGTGATCAATTTTATGATTGATGATTAATGTAAGAACACCAATAATACGTCCGATCCCCCTGCTAAGGTTCAGATTCCTAAAAGAAGGAGACTTTTCCTTTATTTGGGCGCCGGCGCGCAGGTGCAGTGATCGCTGGTAGAGCAGGTGATCGTAGTGGCACGTACTCAATTCTTCCGCCTAATTACTAAAGCTGTGGCATGGCTTTCATGGCAAAAAATCGGTAACCTACCGCATATCTTTATTTTCCGAGTCCACTAATTTTTTCATCCTTTACCTTGCACCTGCGGGCGCGCCCTAAATTTGTTTTCCACTAATTAATAAAACACCCACCAAGTGACCTTCCTCTGCATCTCCTGCTACTTCAAAGGCGGCCCTTTTCTCCGGGCAGCGAAAGAAGCCGGCAATACGGTTTATCTCCTGACGACCAAACAGCTAGAGCACAGCGATTGGCCTCGTGAGGCGATTGACGAGTTTTTCTTCATGGAAAATGACAACAATTCCGCCGAAAACTTAGCCCGCATGGCCCAAGGATTTGCCTGGTTCTTAAGGGACCGAAAGATCGACAGGATTGTTGCCCTCGACGATTTCGATGTAGAAAAGGCCGCTTACTTAAGGGAAGAGTTCCGGATGCCAGGTATGGGGCAAACGACCGCGCGCTACTTCCGGGACAAGCTTGCCATGCGGGTGCAAGCACAGGACCAGGGTATTCCCGTTCCTGCTTTTAGTTCTTTATTCAATAATGTAGACCTGGCCCGTTTCGCCGAACAAGTAACTTATCCCTGTCTCGTAAAACCCCGCGGCGAGGCTGGCGCCACGGGCATCAAAAAAGTCCATTCCGCTGAGGAGCTCTGGCAGGTCGTTCATTCGCTAGAAGATCGGCGACACGAATTTTTGGTCGAGCAATTCCGTCCTGGAGACGTTTACCACGTAGACACCATCAGTGTGGATGGCAACATTGCCTTTTGCCAGGTGTCTCGCTATTTAAGTACGCCTTTTGAAGTCGCGCACGGCGGAGGGATTTTCCGTTCGGTCAGTGTTCCCTATGAGCATCCAGACGCACAAGTATTACGAGAACTCACCAATAAAGTGATGCTCGCCTTCGGGATGCGCTTTAGCGCCAGTCATACGGAGTTTATCAAGCTACCAGATGGGGAGTTTGTATTTCTCGAAACCGCTAGTCGGGTGGGTGGTGCTCACCTAGCGGAAATGGTAGAAGCGGCCACCGGTATAAGTTTATGGGCGGAATGGGCCCGCTTAGAAACGGCCATGGCCCACGGGCAACCCTACTCCCCACCACTACGACGGTATAATGAAGCCGGAATTGTGGTGTCGCTATCCCGTTTCGAGTGGCCGGACATGTCGCCGTTCAACGATCCTGAGGTCGTCTGGAAAATGAAAAAACAACAACACGTGGGCATGATTGTGGCGAGCAAAGACGAAAACTGTATTCTGGAGCTATTGGATAAATACGCCAATATCATTGCTCGCGATTACCACGCTTCGGCGCCCGCCCCGCCAAAAAGTCTACATTAATAGTCGTGGTGCAATAATTGAAATTGTTGCTTTTCGCTGGTTAGATGATTTCTCCAAGCAAATGGTAGGTCAAAAATTGGAATGCTACCCGTAGGCTTTCATAACAGCAATTCCATACTACTGACATTTTGTTTTCTACCTCTCTCAATCTCTCCAGCTGAAGCCAAGTGTACAAGCTAAAATCAAGAACGGGTGACCAATAGAT
>JBCDGT010000148.1:0-7082 GCA_038750915.1 Bacteroidota bacterium | reverse complement strand
CCGAATTAAGGTAGCCGGGTAAGAGGATGTGTTGATCATCTAAGGAGAAGGACACTTCCGCAGCAATGGTGGAAAGCCCCAAGTTAGGATAAGCGCGTGACCAAATAATTTCTCCGTTCGGATCAATTTGCCTCAGGAGCCGCTCGCCCGAGGTAGTGTCTACCATAGCCATAAGGTGGCCTAGGTCATTGGCCGCGATTTTTGTTGGAAGACTGGTGCGGTCATCTTTGTAATCCCGGGCGCTAGTTACGGCTAAGAAGGGAAACGATGAAGTATTCGTACTTACCTGGTATACCCTGGAAAGGAGATCGCCACTTCCCCGTTCTCGATTTGTGCATAGTACGGCCAGGCTGCCATCTTGGTAATCGAGACTTACTCCCAATGAAACATTAAATAGCCCGGGCTCTTCGAGCCGAACTGCTTGCTGTAAATCGCCGGCAAAATCTAAGCCAAACAGCAGCGTACTGGGGCCACTAGGAATGGAGTTGTATCTGTTCACTAAAACGTAGAATAGGCCCTCCGTGGGGGCATAAAGTGCATCCACGAATTCTGAAATATGCTGTAGGTCATACCGCTGAGCTAGTCCGTTTACCAAACTTCCATCGTTGGGGTTAACCGTAACGAGGAGGGCATCACTGTTAGTGAGTGGCCTACCCGAGGAGCTGATGTATCCGAAAAGACGGTAAGGTTCGGACCGTCCTGCATGGACAATTTGCTTAAAGTAGGGAATTTCCCCGTTAGTGGAGGCTGGGAAGGTATGGCCCCAAAGTAAGGAGCCATTCGTTGGGTCAATCCGAAAAATGAAGGGTAATTCCTGTGCGTTGATTCGAGTACTGCCAAATCCGGCTAGCATACCTTCTTGATCAATAATCATTTGAGTAATGATGGCCGAATTCCCGTTAGGAAATAACTGAACGCTCCAAAGGGGGCTTCCGGCCTCGTCTAAGCGGCTGACCGTTGGTAGGCCATTAAGGCTTCCGGCTACTGCAAAGCCATTTTGGTAGGGTAGGGCCACCGTGAATTCTCCAGCATTTTCATCGTTAAAAGTACTTTCGTAGGCAAGTACAAAGGCTGCCTTGCAGGAGTCGACTGGGCAATCCGTACATGGTGGCCTGGAGACGAAAATGGTGCGGCACAAATCTTCGTCGCAAAAACCATTGTTGACGGATAAACATACTCGGTATAGGCCGGCGGAATCAAAGGTGAAGGTTAGATCCTGATCAGTACTCACGTCCATAGTGGCTACGTTCCAGAGCTGCTCGGTAGTGGCCACGGAAGTGTTGGTGAAAGTAACTTCTCGGCCCGCCTCTAGGGTGTCGGGCAGGGTGAAGCCTGCGACAATGGGGCAGATTACGGTAACGGTTTGCCGGACGGAATCGGCACTACAAAGGCCATCGTTGCTTTCTACAAGGAGGCTAATGCGGTACGTACCTTCGTTACTGAATAAGTTACTGGCGTCACGGCTAGTGGCGAATTCCGTACCGTTGATCCTCCAAGAATAACGATCGCCATTGCTGGAGAGGTTAGTGAAGTTGATCGTTGTGCCAATATCTACCGTTACGTCTCCACCACTAAAATTGGCGTCTACCACTGCAGGGCAGGGGTCGGAGCAGGCTAGGCTGGTGAGCAGACTACGTCGTCGCCCCTCAATGAAGAAATGCATCCGATCGCGTTGCCCCGCCGTAAAGGCCGAGTAGCAGGCGAACCGTCCGTAGTCCATGTAGTTGATGAACATATCGTTCTGGTCGGTCGCGAAGCCGGAATCCGTATCCGTAGTACAGGAGTTGGCAGTACCGGAGCAGGGAACGGCCGCTTTGGATTGATCCGGGGGCGTATCGCAAACGGCGTCTCCGTCTACCGTGCAATCATCGTTCTTGCAGCCGCCGTCAAAGGTGTGGCGCAGACCGAGGTAGTGGCCCAGTTCATGGATTAAAACGCTGACTCTGGCTTCATTGCCTGCCAGCCAGCGGGCTTCTAACACAATGCCATCTCGGGTGCCGCCGTGGGCACCGGGGTAGTAGGCGTAGCCCGCTACCCCGCAGCCTAGCCCCAAACCGCAGATTTCCTTGACGACCCACACGTTGATGTATTCCCGTGGAGACCAGCGCATCAGGTCTTTAAGATCGCGGTCTTCTTCGGTAGCGGTTAATTCCGTTAAGGGAGAAACAATCCTGTTGATGCCATTAGTCGGCTGGTTATCGGGGGTTCTCCGGGCTAAGCAAAACTGAATTTGAGTGTTGGCTCCCGTCCCCTGATCATAGTAATCGGTATTGGCAAAGGCCTGGTTGGTGAATTCCAGTGAGCGTAAAATGTCGTCATTGCCAATATTCTCTGCCCCGTTTTCGTGGACAATGTGAAAGACGATCGGTAGGGTGTAAGGTGGTGCGGATTTTTGGCTAGCTGGCCGTTCAGTCTGCTGACTCCAGTCGGCTTCGAGGGCGCGGTCTACTTCCTGTAATTTGGGGTTTTCTCGGAGTAGCCTTGTGTAAAAGTGGGTAGCCGGGCAGTCATGGAAAAAATCGGACCCTCCTGACGACGATTGACTCTCAGCGGTACCGATTAGCAAACAGCAGCAACAGGCCGTCAGTAAAATACGGAATAAGTTCATGGGGCGTCTTTGGGAATACCACAAAATACGACTGAAGCAAGGATTTACGAAATCTTCTTAGCTCCTAGGGAAGCTGTCCGATATTTCGAAAAGTCGTCGGCTACAGGACCAAGCTTAGTAAGTCCCGTTCGACGAGCGATAACTCCAAGTATTTGACGCTCTAGCTGCCAGGATAGCACAAACATAAACTTCTTCTTGCAAATTTCTTACTTGTACAGACCAGGCATGCCTTGTCAATAAACCCTTCACCCTGCACCTGCACTTCGGAAAGCTCAGTGGAGTCCGGTCGCGCCCAAAAAATGAGGCCCACAATTCCCTTTCATCCTCCTCCTAGCGGTGGTGACCTAAGAGCATTGCGAACCTGAAACTCGGAATAAAAAACTCAGTACAAACTAAGAAGAAGGGAGCTGAGGTAGAGGCATTTATCCGGACTACTAGTCGCAAATAAAGATGCTGATGTTAATAGGGTAGCTTCCCATTCTTCTTATATTGGTATAAGCTTCAGGGTCGCCAAACGTGACCAAGCGCGGTAATTTTTTTCTTGCTCAATAAAAGAGCAGCCCTCCTAGCTGAGTCATTGCCGTAAAGCAATACCTAAGCTAAAAGGGCTGCTAAAGCAATCAGCCTTGGTAGTCGTAGTGCCTACAGATGGATTACTTCTCCGTATGCCGCGGCTGCCGCTTCCATGACCGCTTCACTCATTGTCGGGTGAGGGTGTACCGTTTTAATGATTTCGTGGCCGGTGGTTTCTAATTTACGGGCGGCGACTACCTCCGCAATCATTTCGGTGACGTTAGCACCCACCATGTGGGCGCCAAGGAACTCGCCGTACTTGGCGTCAAAGATGACTTTTACGAAACCTTCCTTGACGCCGCCAGCACTGGCTTTACCGGAAGCGCTGAAGGGGAATTTGCCCACCTTTAGCTCGTAGCCGGCTTCCTTGGCGGCCGCTTCGGTATAGCCTACACTTGCCACTTCGGGAACACAGTAAGTACAGCCGGGAATGTTGTTGTAGTCAATGGGCTCCGGATGGTGGCCGGCAATGGCTTCCACGCAGGTAATGCCTTCGGCACTAGCTACGTGCGCTAGAGCCTGACCTTTCGTAACGTCGCCAATGGCATAGATGCCCGGCACATTGGTACGGTACATTTCGTCAACCTCGATCAGGCCACGGTCAGTCTTAATGCCAAGGTCTTCCAGGCCAATATTTTCGGTGTTAGGGGCTACCCCCGCAGCGGAGAGCACGACGTCGCACTCGATGATCTCTTCTTTTTCCGTTTTCCGATTTTTGGTCGTCACCTTTAGTATTTTCTTGCTGGTGTCGACGCTTTCTACACTAGTGTTGGGCAGTACGGTAATGCCTTTTTTCTTGTATATTTTAGTTAGTTCCTTGCTGACGTCGGCGTCTTCTCGGGGCACTAAGCCGCCGGGCATGAATTCCACGATGGTTACCTCGGTACCGATACTGTGGTAGAAATAAGCGAACTCCACGCCGATAGCGCCGGCGCCAATCACCACCATACGCTTTGGCTGCTTGGGCAAGGTCATCGCCTCGCGGTAACCGATGATTTTTTCTCCGTCGATGGGTAGGTTGGGAAGGGCGCGGGCACGAGCGCCAGTGGCTACTATGATGTGCTCGGCGTCGTAGGTTGTCTTCTTACCGCTGGCGGCCGTTACTTCTACCTTTTTACCGCGCACCAGTTTGCCAGTACCTTCCAGTACTTCGATCTTGTTTTTGCGCATTAAAAAGTTGACGCCCTTGCTCATCCCGTCAGCTACTCCGCGACTGCGGCTGATCATGGCGTCAAAGTTGGCTTTAGGTTTTCCCACTTTAATGCCATAGTCTTCCGCGTGCTCGATGTACTCGAATACCTGGGCACTTTTCAGTAGGGCTTTGGTGGGGATACAGCCCCAGTTGAGGCAGATGCCACCAAGATTTTCCCGCTCGACGATGGCCGTTTTAAGACCGAGTTGAGAAGCGCGAATTGCCGCTACGTAGCCGCCGGGGCCGCTGCCAATGACGATGAGATCGTAAGCCATGGATATTCCGTTTTTTGGGTTTGCTTAAAAACGCCGCAAAGGTAAGTTGAGTTGCTGAGTTGCCATAGTGTTCCGCTCACTTCTAATTTTTGGGCGCGACCGGACTCCACTGAGCTTGCCGAGGTGCAGGTGCGGAGAGAAGGATGAAGTAAGAAGTTCGAAGGAGGAAATTTGAAAAGGCGGGGATGCTCCATCGTCAGGACAACTGTGCAATTGTAAAATCGGTACATCCGTAATGTCTATTCTTCATTCTCTTATTCCTCCAATTTATCGTACACTTCCTTTACGTGGGGGTGTTGCAACATCATTTCCATGTAGTCGCGAACTGGATAAGCAAGCACCCTGGCTAAAGGTGGCATCACCGCGAAGGTGGAGTCCTTACCGAGGCGATCATTAATCATAGCGTTGAGGGCTCTTCGTCGCTGATTTAAGGTGGGGTACCGGATTTCGCCACCCAGCGAGGCGGTAATGTCTCCTTCCCGGAGTCGGAAGGGAAGGTTGATGGCTAGGAACTCATCGACTAAGCCAAGGTCCTGGACGACTGGGGCTCGCAGGTAATCGTCCCAGCTGATCGGGACTCCCGTCAAACCACTGTTTACGGCTACTCCGAGGTTAGCGGAAAACTCCGACTGGTAGAAGAAGCGATTCATACTGTCCCTAACTTCGAGGAACTGATCTCGGATGTAACGAGAGGCGGCATTCCGCAAAGAGATTACCACGACTTTTCGTTTGGCGAGCTTTTGATAGACATTGGTACTGTCCCCCGGAGGGCTAGCCAACTCCCTACTTTTTAGGGTCCGAATCAAGCCATAAATACTGTTGATACCTGAGTTGTCTACACTGCCGGCGTCGAGGAAGTGACCTTTACCCACAATACGAGCAGCGGGGCTAGCCACCGGGAAGCGGTTCGAGAGAAAAGTGGCATCAGGGTAAGAGATGTAACCACGGTTCACGGTATGGGTTAGGTCAATAGAACCACTGAGTGGGTTGTCTTTGAGTGGAGTCACCGTTCCGAGTAAGCCGTCTTCCGCTCGGGCAGAGTTAATGATCAGCAGCGGTAGTTGCTCATTATCAATCCAAGGATACCAGAAGGGCTGTTTACGGATGGCCTCGTAGGCATACTTGGGGTCTCCTTCCCCGACGATGTCAAAATAGGCTCGCGCCATACTTTCCATGCGGTCGTCCCATTCGCTGGGGTCCACCATTGGGATGACGGGCCAATAATTGATCGTGAACCGGGTCAGCAGCCCGGCAAAATCTCCGCTGAGGAAGTTGCGATCACCGATCTTTTTGGTGATTTTGAGAATTTCTGAATAGGATTTCCCCCTCGCCTTGAGGTAGGTATACATGGAAACGCCGATGGTGCCACCGCTGGCGCCGCTCATGGCGAATACCTGACCATCGAAAAGACCGAGCGAATCCAGCTGATAGAGGTTGAGCATCGTCCAGTAACAGGCCTTCAGGCCGCCGCCGTCGGCCGCTACGAAGATGAGTGGTTTGGAAGTGTCTTGGTCATTGGCGAAGTTTTCGACGTATTCATCCAGTACGATGGCCGTCGTGGCATCAGCTTGATGATAAGGAATGCCGTGGTATTCGTTGCCGAGGTAGTTCATGGCTAAGATCAGGGCGATGATGGCAAAGCCCCATACGTAGCTTGTGATGGATATTTTTGACCAGCTCCGATTCTCCGACTGTTGTAAGACGGTGCGTTCGAATTCTCGCTTCCGGTTCCAGAGCATGATGAAGCGGTCGATAATGATGATCCCTGCGATAAAACTATTAGACAGGAGTAGGTAAATGTTTAGCGGATTGAGGAACTCCACGAAGGAGGAAGAGACGAAGCCTTCCCAAAAAAGGCCAGTAAGGAAGAAGGCCAGTCCGAGGGTAGCCATTACTGGATTGACCAACAGCATGATCTGAGTCGAAAGGGCATCCAGGCGATCTAGGGCTTTATCGCTGGGGCGGCGATGTTGGCGCTTATTCTTATTAAAAGTTCGCTGCTGGTAGAAAGGCTGAAATACGGCCAACCACAGAAACAAGAACACCGAGCTGGCTAGAAAAAACAAGAATAAACGGAAGCTATCGTGCCACCTAAATCCTTCGAGCAGAATCATCACGGTGACGAAAAGGAAAAGGAGTAAGGTAAGCCAGGTGAAACCCACGCCAATCCAGTACGTTACCGTAGATTTTACGTAATAGACGGTGGTATCCGTTTCGAATTTGGCTTGGTTTTGCTCGTTCCGTTTTTGCCGGGCGCGATCGGTCAAGGCCGTTAAGCTAAAGCGACTTATTTGCTTTGGCCTACTAGGGTAGCGGCGCAATACGGCATTCTTGGTGGCAAAGGCTACGTTAGACTGCCACAGGGAAACGATAACGTAGGCCAGTGCCGCTAGGGCAATACCCGGTACCAAGAAGCTACCTACGGTACTGGGGG
>JBCDGT010000147.1:0-7109 GCA_038750915.1 Bacteroidota bacterium | reverse complement strand
TAGTAATTGGTAGTTAGTATTTGGCAATTAGCCTTATCTGCTAAATACTAACTACCCAAAACCACCTTCCTTGAAGCCACTGTACACCTACCAAAACATTGTTGAGCTAGATTTTCCGCCGATAATAGTCTACGCTGCTCCGCTAATGATTGCCCTTGCGGTACTGGAATGGTTTTTGCGCCGGCGGGAGTATAAACACGAGCGAGAGGCAGCCTTAAAGACAACGGAAGGTCAAGTAATAGCAGAGAAACATAAATATGATGTTAAAGATGGCTGGGCTGCTGCGGGCGTAGGGTTAGGGTATTTAGTTAGCACCGCTATGGTGAAGGCCCTAACTTTTGGGGTCATTTTGTTTTTCTATAACCTATCTCCACTCTATATGCCGACTACTTGGTGGAGCTTTGTTGCCTGTTACTTTGTGGTAGACTTTTGTCGGTATTGGGGGCATCGAATTGCCCACGAACAGCGTTTTTGGTGGGCTACACACGTTACCCACCACAGTTCGGAACAATACAATTTCTCGGTCACTTTTCGGCTTTCCTGGACCCAACACATCAAAGTCATTTTCTTTATCCCGGCGGCTCTATTAGGCTTTGATCCTTTCGTGTTTTTTATCTGTATGCAAGTTGGGGTGTTGTACCAATTTTGGATTCATACGGAAATGATCGGCCGCTTGTGGGCTCCCATTGAGTTCCTACTAGTTACCCCAAGTCACCACCGGGTACACCACGCTACGGAGGAAAAGTATCTCGATAAAAATTACGGATCAACCTTCATTATTTGGGATCGCTTATTTGGCACCTTTGCTCAGGAAGAAGAAACCCCTAACTACGGCATTCTAAAACCAGTGAATAGCTATAACCCAGTTCATTTAGTTTTTCACGAACACGTCGATATTGTCCGCGATCTCGCGAAGTATCGGCACCCCAAAGCCTGGTGGCGGATTCTCTTCCACGGCCCGGGCCTTACCCTGGATAAGGAAAAGAATTACGGCTTTTACCGAAAAGAAGTAGGCGCGGACGCAGGTGCAAGGTCCCCACAGTCAGGCCAAAAGCCTGGAACTGAGGGAAAGGACAATAGCGCGGCGGAAGTTGAAGAAGTCACCCCAAATAATGTAGTGGTGTAATTTCGAGAGGGTTACCGACTGGTATCCACGAAAACTCCCACGGAGAAAGCGGGGGCGGCGGCAATAATCCGACCACTAATGGCGGTAGCTACTCCGGCACTGAAGCCTAGTTTGTCGGAGAGATAGTAGTTGACTTCCCCTCCCAAACTGAGGTATTCTGCATTATTACTGAAAATACTCGTGGTAGGGTTCGTAGCGGCGGTCTCTCCATTCATGAAGGATTCGCTGCCCTGCATTCGGCCGATTAGCCACAGCTTGCCGTGGCCAATGCCGATGCCGCCTTCTAGGCCGTAACGAAATTCATCACTGAAACCTTCCGTGCGGTTATTAAATCCGACTAGGGCAGATACGTAGCAACTGGTGGTGTTGCCAAAGGAAATACTCTTGCCAACTTCCAGGGTAAGCATTTGGTTGAATTCTCCATCTCCCGTTTGTAGGTTGCCCTGTTCTCCGCCGGCCTCTTCTCCTACTGGCAGTCCAAAAGTGAGTGTAGCGGAAATGGGTAGGGCCGCTCCGGGAGCGCTAAGTGCGTAGCGCAGAGCTAAATCTGTATCTCCAATACCGTTAAAGGCGTCTCCTGGGGTAATGACGTTACCACGGGTGCCAGATATCTGCGCGTTAATCGTGCTACGGCTGAACAGGGGGAGATTGATAACTCCAGTTAATCGATCAGTTAGGCCATACTCCCCGTAAAAAGAGGTGTTGTACAGTCCCAGAGTGGCGTTTGGGTCTAATTCTCCGTTGCTGGTAAAGTGCTGATCGAATTGCGTCCACCATTCGTACAATTTAAAGTAGCCTTTTCCTTTGGGTTTTGGCCATGGCCCTGCCGCAAGGGAAAAGCTGACCAATAAACAACCAAGAAGCAGAAGATTACGCATCATTAAATATTTGATCACGAATTTACAACGCGCTCATCGCTCTTAGGCGCCGACTACTGAATTTGTGGATTGGCGACAAATCTAGGAAACAAAGAAGCTACTGCTTATAATAAAAAAAAGCAGCTTTCCATTAGGAAAGCCGCTAAGTATAAAGCTTAAAGTCGATCATGCCAAATTTGCGAACCAAGGAAATTTATCCTTTTTCATACCGCCTTAAATGCTGATATATATTGTGAAAAAGAACAACCTCCTCGATTGATATTACAAATATAATAGAGGGGTTAATGCCCCAACAAGTCAACTAGCTACTCGTTTTGTGATGTTCAGCGAATGTTCGCAAGTACTTGTGTTACTGGGCATATGAATTTTTGTTTTTTATTGGGAGATCTTTCTTTTCAATAGTTCCGAATTTGGGTGTTTTTGCAGAATGTTATTTTAATAATTAGTTTACTTGCCTGCTAAACGATGTTACGGCCACAACTTTTGTAGCAACAATAATTATGTAGGGCTTAGTGTGTTATTTACACCTACTTAACAAGAACTGCTTTTTCTAGTCGATTTCCATATTCATCTACTACGGAAATCTGGTGCCGTCCTGCGGGAATTTGTACCGCTAAGGAATGGAAGGTACTTGTTTCTCCAAGATACTTTTCGTTAAGATGCCAGTATACTTTCGTTTCTGGCTTTTCGTGAGCCAATTCAAAGAAAATGCCTTCTGATTCTCCCAGCCAATTTTTACTCGGACTCAGTGCCCCTCCCTTACTGGGATAGATGAATTGCATGACGGCATTTCCCACCGATTGGTTGGTGCAGCTTGGATGCCAAGGAGGTGGGTGGTGATAGTTTGGGTGGCGCTGACGGTAGAAATGGGCCTGTCGGGAAGGTAGTTGGAACCAGGAGGTTGGTAAAACCTGACCTTCCGCACAATCTTGCCGGACTTGCCAGCGCTGGTCGGGATCAGTGAAGATACGCTGATGAAAACGGCAACTGGGCGCCCTTTCGCCCAGGCGAGGGATCCATTCTCTTTTATGCGGGCAATCAGGACTGGCCAGTAAACCAGAAAGTTCACAGGTATTTACTTCGCGGAGATCATCCCAAGGACGTTCGAACCAAATGGGGCCCTCGGTGGGCCGTTCTTCTAGCAGCCGAAAAATCTGGAAGAGTAGGGGGGCAGCGGCTTTTACCCCAACCAGTCCGGCACGTCCTTCTCCATCAGCATTACCGGCCCAAACGCTGACTACATGGTCAGGGGTGCAACCTGCGGCCCAAGCATCCCGGAAACCAAAACTGGTGCCAGTCTTCCAGGCAATCCGCCGGTGAGAATTGAAGCGTTGTTCGGCCCCGGTTTCGTCGGGGCGGTTGAGGGTCGTCAAAGCCTCTAGGGTAAGGTAGCCTGCCCCAGCTCCTATATTCGTAGCGGTAGGTTCTAAGTTGGCTAAGGGCGGACGAGTTGTTGCATGAAGTAATGTTGGTGGAGCGAAATCTTGTCGAACATATTGCCCCTGCCGTTCGTGAAAAAACCTTTGCTGCCGGGCCATGCCCAGCCACCAGGATTGTATTTCTTCCATGCTTATTTCTCCGCCCCCGAGGATGAGAGAAAGCCCGTAATGCCCCGGCTTTTGGGTTAGTTGATGGAATCCGTAATCCCGCAGGCTGGCGTGGAAAGGGGCTACGCCATAATCTTGTAAGAGAAAAACGAAGGGGATGTTGAGGCTACGGGCTAATGCTTCGTCGGCGGGGACGACTCCGTCGAAATCACGATAAAAATTGCTAGGGTGAAAATCACTAAAATTAGTAGGGACATCCTTGAGGAATTGCCGAGGTGTCAACATGCCCTGCTCCAAGGCTAGCCCGTATAAAATTGGTTTTAGTAAGCTACCCGGTGAGCGGGAGGCAGTAATGATATCGACTGCGGGCGCGTGCGCAGGTGCCAGGTCCGGTGCATTACCAACGTAGGCTAAGACTCGGCCACTGGCTACCTCCGTCACCATTGCGGCAACATTGTGGATTTGGCTACCGGCCAGCTGGCTTTGGTGGCGGCGGACCAAGTCGGTCACCTGTCGTTGTAAGGCGGCTTCCAAGCTACTGCGGTAGCGGCCGGAGCCATGGGTCATTCGGAGGCGTTCCAGCAGGTGGTCAGCCGCTCGGGGGAGGGGATTGGGCTTGTCTGGTAGTGGTTCCAGTTTTGCGAGTTCGGCTTCAGCTTGCGCCAGCTTACCTATAGCAACCAAGTCATCCAGCAGTAGATCTCGTTTTGTTTTTAAGGCGTCTCTTGCTCTTCCTGGGTGGATTAAGGCAGGGCTATTGGGTAGTACGGCGAGGGTGGCGGCTTCCGCCCAACTGAGGTCGGCGGGTGACCGGCCATAATAGCGTCGTCCTGCAGCCTCCACTCCCACCACGTTTCCGCCAAAGGGGGCGTTGGCCAGCCATAAATGAAGAATTTCCTCTTTGGAATACTTTGCTTCTAGCCGTGTTGCCCATAGCCCTTCTACCACTTTTTGCACCAGCGTCCGCGCCCGATTACCGCGTGCCATTCTGGCCACTTGCATCGTGATCGTAGAGCCCCCGGAGACAATTTCTCTAGCTTTCCAGTTGTCTCGAATAGCCCGAGCAATACCCGCAAGGCTTATACCCCAGTGTCGGTAAAAACGCCGGTCTTCATAGGCGACTACGGCGGTGAGCAACTTGGGGGACACACTATCGGCCGCTGGCATTCTCCACTGACCGTCGGCGGCAATGCGGGCACTGAGCAACTCTCCCTCGGTGCTTAAAAGTTGTGTGGACTGAGGAGCGGGGAATAGTGGATCGGGCAAACAAAATAACCAGTAAGCCAACACGATTAAACCTAAGAATAGGGGAATTCTTAAGCGTTTTCGAGTTTTTCCCTGCATTATGGTCCTGCTTACTTTGTGGCGGCTTCGGGCCTAACTTCTTGAATATCGGTGGCGGCTACTGGCAACCAGGCTCCTTGGGCATTTTGACTTAAGAATCCGCTGCCAAGGCTACACTCTAGCACTGAGCGCTTACCGTCAGGTAGTTGAAAGCTGAGCGTGGTCACCTTATCGTCTACCGGATACCACTTAAGTTGGTGTCCGGGAATTTGGTACGCCCTGGTTTTACCCTGGTTTTCTGCCGCAATAATGGTGGGTTGATGGTCGCTTCCTACCGGCAGTAGCACCAAACTGCGGCCATTTCCCGGAACGTACATTCCCGATTCGGCCAAACTCACAACTTGGAAGTTCTTCTCTGCGGGATCGAACAATAAGACCAGTCCATTCAAGCCATCTAGTCGACCCATCCCTACTTCCGTCCCAAAATCATTACCTACGGCCACTACGTCGGGGTAGGCATCACCGTTGACATCAATTGACTGCGCCCCGAAAAGTGGGGCCATTTGGGCGGCAGGGGGTAGTTTATGGAGCTGGTAGTTTCCGGTTCCTTGATTTTCAATCCAGGCTGAAGAAAGATAATCCGCGGTGAGGGTAGTCAGCCCTTCTACGGGAAAGTCTTGTAAGAATTGTTCCATCGTAACCTGGCCAAAATCAACGTGGCGAGGGTATTTACTTTTTACGGCTACCAACTGTTTTTCGGTATCGCTCCGCTGAAAATGAGGATGTACCCGCAAGACGCCGTAGGCGTCGAGGGTGCGGTCGGCCGTAATCAGGTCGAAACCGCCATTTCCATCAAAATCTCCTCCGTAGAGGGCCACAAAGTCTTCTCCGTCTTGGTGGTATAAATGGTTTTGCCCGAAGTTGCCGACTAGGTAATCGAGGTCTCCATCCAGGTCGAAATCTGCTGAAACTAAGCTGTTCCACCAGCCTAGTTCGGGAAGGAGAGCTATGGGGCGGGAGGCCAGTTCACCCTTATCATTTTTAATGACGGTAAGGGGCATACCCTGGCCGGCGATTAAAAGATCTTGCCAGCCGTCACCATCGTAATCGGTCCAGAGGGCATCACAAACCAGCCCGATTTTTTCCAGCGCGGGGGCGTTTCCTTGGGTAAATTGTCCTTTACCGTTATTGATGAGCAAATAACTATCAACTGCTTGGGGGAAGGTGGCTACTTTCAGCCGGCCTCCAACGAACAAGTCGAGGTCCCCATCCAGGTCGAAGTCTGCCGCTCGTACGCAAGATCCGCTGGCTAAAAAATTGGGCAAGGCGTCCGACGCCAGGGAGAATTGACCCTGGCCATCGTTTAGTAGGAGTCGATCCTGGTATTCCGATCGATCCATACTAAATTCACTCCCGCCTGAAACTAGGTAAAGGTCTTGGTCGCCATCTTGGTCGGCGTCGAAGAATAGGCTGGCCAACTCTTCGGGCCCTTTGTCTATTTTCGAGAGTCCATCGCTAGGCGAAAAAACGGGATGGCCACTTTCGTCCAGAGACTGGACCAACAACTGGCCATGGTTAAAGTGAGAGCCGGAGCGATAGATGTCTTGTAAGCCATCTCCATTTACGTCGCTTACCGCCAGACCGGGGCCATATTCAGAGAGCTTGTGGGGTAGAAGGGGCTGAACGTTGAAATCAATGAAAAGGCTGTCTTTATGAATGGAGAAATTTTCCGTCAGGGAAGGGGCTGCTTCAAGTAAAGCCACCACTTCTTTTTTTCTTGGAGCGGGGGCCTTGGGGATAGCGGAGGCTTGGGCGACAAAAATCCGTTGATTCGTGGCCACATTATTTACGGATGAAATGGTGCCATCGGGCCATCTTACTTCCACACTTTTGACCTGTGTTTTAGCTCCTAAGCCAAAGTGTACTCCGGTGGCTATGCTCGATAAGTAGCCACGTACTGGATGGTGAAAGGAGACCAATTCTTTGCCATTTTCTACAACCACCTTTACGCTAGCGCCAATTCCACGGGGATTACCTCCTTTGCCTAAGAGATCAACCTTTAACCAGTTACTCGTTTTGCTTGTCGCGGTGTTTTCGTAGAGGAAGCAAGTTTCATTGATGTTGTTTACTACGTAATCAAGGTCGCCATCATTGTCGAGATCGGCGAAAGCAGCGCCGTTGCTAAAAGAAGGACGGTTTAAGCCCCAGGCCTCGGTGGATTTTTGAAATTTAGGCACATAGCCTCCCTGGTTTTCGTAGGCGTAATTGGCAATT
>JBCDGT010000146.1:0-7124 GCA_038750915.1 Bacteroidota bacterium | reverse complement strand
TCGGCGTTATCCTCAGTGAGGTAATCATCAATTCCAAAATACCGTTTTAGTTCTAAGTGACTCCAGTGGTAGAGTGGATTCCGCAAGGTATGAGGCGTGGATCGGGCGTAAGCCCGAAACTTCTCGCGTGGATCGGCATCGCCAGTAATCAGTTGTTCATCGACGCCCAACAGGCGCATGGCCCGCCATTTGTAGTGATCACCCGCCAGCCAAGCAGCGTGGAGGTTGTCAAAATGGTGGTTAGCCGCCAGCTGTTCGGGAATCAGATGGTTGTGATAGTCAATGATGGGCTGCTCCTTGGCAAACTCGTGGTATAGTTCGCGAGCGAGGGGGGTAGCTAGAAGCCAATCCTCGTGAATTAACGGAGCTAGTTTTGATGATGTACGCATGAATGTTCGCAAGTAGCGTGGAAATGAGAAGACAAAAGTAGGACGCTTCGAGTAGGAATTGGCCCTGACCGTAGGCAAAGCAAGGCTCCTTTAGTTCTTAACGGAAAGACCAGTACGCAGTCCTTCCAGTTCTGCCAGCCCCTTCATCCGGCCGTATAAACTGTAGCCAGGATTCGTTTCCCGCTTGAGGTCATCCAAGAGGGTAAAACCATGATCAGGCCGGTAAGGAATATTCCGGTGCAGTAGTGGTTCCATTACGGCGGCCATATCTACGTCTCCCTGCAAGTGCCCGCTCTCGGTGAAGCTGCCATCTGCCCCCTTGGTAACGTTGCGGAAGTGCAAGAAATGAATACGGTCGGCAAATTCTGAAGCCATGGCGGGTAGGTCGTTATCTTCTCTAGCACCTAATGAGCCCGTACAAAGACACAAACCGTTGTTGGGAACATCCACCATTTGCAGTAGCTCCTGGATGTCTTCCCGGGTAGAGAGGATGCGCGGCAAGCCAACCACCGGCCAGGGCGGATCATCGGGGTGAATAGTCAGGTTAACTCCTTCCGCCTGTGCCACCGGAACGACCGCTTCGAGGAAACGACGCAGGTTGTCTTTAAAAACAGCCCGAGGAATCGCGCGGTAAGGAGCGATCACTTCTTTGAAGGACGTCAAGGTGAAGCTTTCCTCTGCCCCGGGCAGTCCTTTCAGCATGGTTTCCGTGATTTCTTCCCGATCGGCTGCCGTCAACCCCTCGTAATGCACCTGCGCCCGCGCCACTACATCTGCGGGATACTCCTGCTTCGCCTCTGGTCTTGCTAGGATAAACAGGTCGAAGGCCGCTAGGTCTAGGCCATATAATGCAACGGTAGTACCACCAGTTACTGGAACACTTAGACGAGTTCGGGTCCAGTCCAATACCGGCATGAAGTTGTAGCAAATGGTATCGATACCGGCCGCGGCGAGGTTGCGGATCGACGCCTGATAATTTGCCAGCAATTCAGGGGTGGCCGTGGTATTTTGCTTAATCCCCTCGTGAACTGGCACACTTTCCACTACCGACCACGGAAGGCCGGCCAGCTCCTTTTTCCGTTGCTGGATTTCCTCGGCGGTCCATACCGCTCCGTTTGGAACGTGGTGTAAGGCCGTTACCACGCCAGTGGCACCCGTAGCTTTTACTTCGTCGATGGTGATGGGGTCTTGAGGGCCGTACCAGCGCCAGGTAGGATACATAGTTGGTGGTTTGGTCTATTGGTTGGTTGGTATTTTGGTCCGTTACTATAAGAGCGTTGACCGTTTCCTCTATTGGGTAATAAAAGTGACGGAAAAAGCCTCCAGATACCACTACCAGTAAAGAAGGAGAAGATAAAAAACACAAGAATACTTCCTTGAAGCAGTGCTACCGTAAAAGGACGATGCTTCCGCGATACCTCTTTTCGCTGCCATCAAGGAAAGAGGCGATGAAATAGTAGGCGTAGGTTCCGGACGGCATATCTTCACCACTCCAACTAGCACCGGAAGGGCTGTTGAAAACTTCGCGACCCCACCGGTCGAAGATGGCAAAGTTGGAGATAGTGACTACACCGCTTCCAGTCAATGGTCCGAAGGAATCGTTAATACCATCGCCGTTGGGGCTAAAAACCGTAGGGAGGTATATTTTCCGTTTGGTCACTACGGGAATGTACAGGGAATCAATGCGCTGGCAGCCGTCGAGGGGGTCCCGTACGAAAACCCGGTAGGTATGTGCCTGTAGTGGGCTAAGCTCGATACCCGGGGGCCGCCGAGGTGAGGAAGGAAGCGGATTGAAATTCAATTCAGGATTGTCACTGCTCCACCTAATGTCCAAATTGCCCGTAGGGCGATCTGACCCTAAGCGCAGTTGTAAAACATCTCCTAGTTCCGGGGCTCCAGAGGAAGGCGTAATCTCGATATGAAAAGGCTCATAGCCCCCGATGTTGACTTCCTGGGCCTGGCTCGGACAATTATTTATGTCCCACACTTCTACCAAGTAGTTACCGGGTTCCAGTTGTAAAGTGTCTTCATCGAAATAGCTTTGGCCCGCTACCCGGTATTGAAACGGCCAAGTCCCCCCCGTGGCGCTCAAGCGCAGTTCCCCCAATCCGGTGTTTTGCGTACAGTTAGCATCAATAGAAATGGCGGCGGCCCGCAGGCTATCTGGTTCCCGCAGGCGGTAGGTAAAGGGCAGCGCGCAGCCTCCTGGGTCGATGGCTAGTAAGGTGTAGTCCCCAGGCCCTAAGTCGGAGACGGTAGTGCCCTCCCCTACTCGATTACCCATAGCGTCCTCCCACACAAACCGTAGATAGTCGAGAGAATCAGGAAAGTTGATCGAAAAGCCGCCGTCATTCGCGCCTTGGCAGCTGATTTTATTGGTGGTTTCCGTGATCGCTACTTCATCGGGTGGGCGGGGGCGAAAGGGGGCACTGCGGCTGCACTCCCTACTATTCAGAATTAGGACGGTATAATTTTCTCGCTCCAGTTCCGTACGTTCTACGGTTAGTCTTGGGGTATTTTCCGCTCCAATAAACTGGTTATTACGATACCAATAGTAATTGTAGTTGCCAGCATTAGCTTCTAGAGTGAGTTCAGTGGCGCAGGTGGCCCTTTCGTCCGCCTTGAGTTCAGCACGCAGCACTTCTTCTCCAGTTGGTACTCGAGTAATTTTTTGCAGCCGCAGACTATCGGCCACCCAGTAATAACTGTCTTTAGTAGTTGTCTCTGGCAGGGTTTGGGTGCAGCTCGCCGCGAAGGCAAAGTAGCGAAAATCACCGGGGCTGGTAAAAGTAAGGGTCAACTCCTCCCAAGCAACAGTGGGGCTATAGATGAGGGCGAAGACCCCCAGCTCCGTCCATTGGGGAAATGCCTCTTCCGCGCAGACGACACTCCCCTGCACTGGCGGCGGGCTATTGCCGCCATAGACGGCGAAATTGCGGACGGCCGTAGCGGGATCAGGGCCTTCATGGTCGTACTCAATGATGTCCAACCGAAGTTGAAAACGGTAGACACTATCTTTTTGGATGCCGGCTCCTAATAGGGTCGTTGCCATTCCTTCGGAGCCATTTGCATTCGGGCTGCCGGCGCGTTGTTCAAAGCCACTTCCTCCTCCTAAGTATACTTCATTCCCTGGTTCAAAGAGCTCAATCGAAGCTGATGCAGACCGATTTTCCGCAAAAACCTGCATGGTACTACTGCTCATAAACTCCACCCAACCCTCCACGCTACAATCCAGGGTATGCGCGGTCAGGCAGTCATCCCCTTGCTCAAAGTCACCATTCTCAATCAGATTAGGACCGATCATTTCGGTATTGATCAAGTTACCACAATCGCAATCACCGTCGTTGAGGTCAATCAAGCCATCCTGGTCATCATCAATCCCGTTAAAACAATCCTCTCCCAATTGTTGGGCAACAACAACAGCGGGCAAACCAAGGACCAATACCAGGAGGAAACGAAACATCTTTAGGATAACTAGACTAATGCATTTCAGTTCCGAAAGGTAGCGATTAAAAAGTATCAGTAAGTATCGCCGCCCTTACAGTCTTGGGCGCGACCGCAGGTGCCGGGTCAGCATTAAAAGAGCCAGGTGTCGTCTCTAAGTATACGGAGAGGGAGCTTCTAAACGTTTCCTTGCAAATGCTTACCTTAACAGCGTATGAAGTGGCTATCTCTACTCTTTTTTCTACTCCCCTTTTGCCTATTGGCCCAAACACCCGGCTACCGTCACTTAACGATGGCCGCGGATGAAGACCTAGCGACTAAGACCACCCTTGTACCGGAAAATGCTTATCCTACTTACAAGCAGTACCAACGAATTATGTGGGGGCTAGCGGATCGTTACCCAGATCGCTGTGAACTAGAAGACTGGGGCACCTTGCCCTCAGGCAGGAAAATACTGGCCTTACGTCTTACCGAAAAAGTAGGTAACCTCAACGATCGCCCACGAGTCCTCTGTACCGCAGCCATGCACGGAGACGAAACGGCTGGCTACTGGTTACTCCTCCAAATGGCCGAAGAACTCTTAAAAGCCGACCACCAGGGCCTGCTGGGTAAAATGGAGATTTACCTTAATCCACTAGCGAATCCAGATGGGGCTTACCTGGCGGGCAACCATACCCTTAGTGGGGCACGCCGGGGCAATGGTAATGGGGTCGACCTCAATCGTAATTACCCAGATCCCGACGATGGGGACCACCCGGACAATAATATCTATCAGCCCGAGACGCGCATCTTCATGTCCGTAGCCGAAAGCCATGATTTTGATCTGGCCATCAACCTGCACGGTGGCGCCGAAGTATTTAATTACCCTTGGGACACCTACCGCAGCCGGCACGCCGATACGGATTGGTGGCGACGGATCAGCCGCGAGTTTGCTCACCGAGCACAATCCGCCAGCCCGGGAGTCAACTATTTCAGGGACCGGCACAACGGTGTGACCAACGGCCACGACTGGTACCCCATCGCCGGTTCTCGCCAAGACTACATGAACTATTACCACCGCTGTCGGGAGGCCACCCTGGAAGTTTCCGAGACGAAGCGATTTCCAGCCCATAAGTTGTCGGCGCTATGGACTTACCTCCGCCCGGCGATGATCGGTTATTTTGCCGAGGCGAGCTACGGCCTGCACGGGCGGGTGCGGGATGCCCGAACGGGGCGGCCGCTCAACGCTCACCTAACGATCCCAGGCCACGACCATCGGAATTCCGACATCTACACCAACGGCTCTCTGAGCGATTTCCACCGCTACTTGGCCGCCGGCACCTACGAGGTAGAGTTTTCCGCTCCTGGATACGCCCCCGCCTGGCATACCGTGGTAATTCAGGACGGAAAGCGAACAGACTTGCTAGTGGAGCTATCTCCACTCTCCCGCCCAGCTGCCGTAGCCCGAGATAAAAGGAAATAAGCGGCTTTTTCGCTGGGGTTCACCAGCCTGGTTATCCTGCTATACATTTTGCTTTTTCCTCCCTAAATCTCCCCACCACCGGAGGTAGCTGCTTAGCAAAACCGCTAGGCTCGGGAGAATTAAGCGCGAAAAATGCATAGTAGTGTGCATCTAGGTTCTACCTTTGCCGCCCCTAACCAAGACTAAGCCAAAGTAATCATGCCCAACGCCATTTACCACATTGCCGTTCCGGCGAACGAGCCCGTATTATCTTATGCCCCCGGCAGTCCCGAAAAGGCGGACTTACAAACTGCACTCAAGGCAGCCAAAGCCACGGAAAAAGCCCTTCCTGCCTACATTAATGGCCAACAAATTCTAGAAGGAGAAAAAGTTAGTGTTCACCCTCCCCACGAACACGGCCACACCCTTGGTCATTTCTACCGCGGAACGGAAGCACACGTCCACCAGGCTATCGAAGCAGCCCTGGCGGCCAAACAGAGCTGGGCGAATACGCCTTGGCAAGAACGCGCTGCCGTATTCTTGCGAGCTGCCGACCTGCTGAGTGGTCCTTTCCGCGCTAAAATGAATGCCGCCACCATGCTCGGCCAGAGCAAAAATGCTTTTCAGGCCGAAATCGATGCGGTAGCAGAGCTTTGCGATTTTTTCCGCTTTAACGCCTACTTCCTTCAAGAAATCTACCGGGAACAGCCCCTGCATAGCCCCAAACCAACCTGGAACAAGCTGGAGTACCGCGCGCTCGAAGGCTTCATCCTGGCCATTACCCCCTTCAACTTTACGAGCATTGCGGCCAACCTCCCCGCCGCCCCGGCACTTTGTGGCAATACCGTAGTTTGGAAGCCTGCTGAAACGCAAATTTACTCCGCCGTAGTGATCATGGAATTGTTTGAGGCAGCAGGCCTTCCTCCAGGGGTGATCAACCTAATCTATACGGATGGCCCCGTAGTGGGAGACATCGTCTTCAAGCACCGTGAATTCGCCGGTTTACACTTTACGGGTAGTACCAAAGTCTTCCAACAGCTCTGGAAAGAGATCGGGATGAACATCGAACGCTACCGCAGCTACCCCCGGGTAGTGGGAGAAACGGGGGGCAAAGACTTCATTATTGCCCACCCCAGTTCCGACGCAGAACAGGTGGCAGTGGCTTGCCTGCGTGGTGCCTTTGAGTTCCAGGGACAGAAGTGCTCCGCCGCTAGCCGGGCCTACTTACCGCAAAGCTTGTGGCCCAGTATCAAAGAACGACTAGTGGCAGACCTTAAGACGGTCAAGATGGGTACCGTCGAAGACTTCGGCAACTTTGTCAATGCAGTCATCGACGAGCGCGCGTTCGATAAGATTGCCGGTTACATCGACGGAGAGAAAAAGAACCCTAAAGCAGAAATAATCGCCGGTGGGGGCTACGATAAGTCCGTGGGTTACTTCATTGAGCCAACCGTAATTGTCACCACTGACCCTCACTCTACAACGATGGAGGAGGAAATTTTCGGTCCTGTCCTCACCATCTACATTTATGAGGATACCGACTGGGAGCAAGCTTTAGAACTAGTTGATACGACCTCTCCCTACGCCCTAACCGGTGCCGTTTTTGCTACCGACCGCAACGTCATCGACCAGGCGACCAAAGCGCTTAGCAACGCTGCTGGCAACTTCTACGTAAACGACAAACCTACCGGTGCGGTAGTGGGGCAACAGCCCTTCGGCGGTGCCCGCGGCAGCGGCACCAACGACAAGGCCGGATCCGCCCTTAACCTGACGCGCTGGATTTCTCCCCGCCTGATTAAAGAAAACTTTGCCGCGCCACGGGATTATCGGTATCCTTTTTTGGGGTAATA
>JBCDGT010000145.1:0-7138 GCA_038750915.1 Bacteroidota bacterium | reverse complement strand
TCGAAGATATTGTATTCGATGGCAGGGGCTAACCAGAGGCCGTAGTTAATGTTCCGGAAGGTCGAGGAAGACATACTGTTGAATAAGCCGATGGACCAATGGTTGCTGATACTCTTTACCACCGAAGCGTTCATCCAAAGATCGCGCCGTACGGAGGTTAGCTCCGTTCCATCGGACTGGGTAACCGTTTGCGTACGATAAAACATGTTGGGGCGAAAGCGAATCCGCAACTCAGGAGTAGTACGATCCGCTTCGAAGCCTAAGCGAAGATCCGTCTTCCCCCGCTGGCTTTCCGTTTCGGTGCGAAAGTTTGCCCATACTTCAAAGATCCAATTGTTCCAGTTGTCCTCTGTTTCTTCCGTTTCTTGTTCTTCTATTGCTTCGGGGGCGGGGGCATCTACGGCCACGTCGGCAAAGTCCGCATAGGGCGTTCCGGCTAAGAAGCCCGCTAGGCCAAGCTTGATACGTTTAGTCAGCAGTTCGTCTCGCTCTAACCCCGTCATTACCGCTGTGGTAGCAACTTTGAAACTAAGGGTATTGCCTTCTAGTCCTTTTTGCCCTTTGAAACTGAGGTCATAAACCCGCCCGCCATTGCTCAAATAATTGGTAATGATGAACAGATTAACTTGAGCGGTGGTGGGGTCGATCGTATGGTTAACGTAATCTAGCTCCTGTTTTAGAAGCGTTTTGTTGCACTCGCAGTCGGTAAAAAGGTTGATTCGAGATTGTGCCTGTACGGCGGAAGTAAAAAATAAAGCACTCGCTAAGTAAGTAGCGAAAAGAAAAATAGTTTTCATCGGTCTCTTTGGGTTATGTAGCAAAATTAGGCTTAGCTTGCCCTTTAAGTCAACCCCACGGGGTGCCACATGGTACTGGAAAAACTATCGCTTTTGGTTAATTTTCTATCCTTGAGGGGTATGCAATGGATGCACGAGGCCGGATTTTACCTTTTCTCCTTTCTGTCTCCTAATTCTTCGCAGCTTCCAGCGCGGTTTTATATACCCGCAAAGCGCGCTCCCGTCCCCATTTATGCTCTACCAAGGGTTCGGAGGGGTACGCCGGCGTACCGTATTCGGGTACCCATTCTTTTACGTATTTGTACTCGGGGTCAAACTTCTTTTGCTGACTTTGGTAGTTGAAAATCCGGAAGTAAGGCTGCGCATCCGTACCACAACCCGCCGCCCACTGCCAACCGCCGTTATTGCTAGCTAGGTCAAAGTCCAGCAGCTTCTGAGCGAAGTAGTTTTCTCCCCATTGCCAATCGATCAGTAGGTGTTTGGTCAGGTAGCTGGCCACGATCATCCGTACCCGATTATGCATCCAACCGGTCGCGTTCAACTGACGCATTCCAGCGTCTACAATCGGTACACCCGTACGCCCTTCACACCAAGCAGTAAATTGCTTCTCATCGTTTTCCCAGGGAATTTGTTGATAGTTCCGCTTGAAGGCTGCGCCCACCACCCGGGGGAAAGCTTGGAGGATATTTGAGTAGAAATCACGCCACACCAACTCCTTTAAATAGGTCTCATTCAGTCCTTGTGCTCGCCGGGCCTTTTCCCGGATTGAGATGGTACCATGGCGGAAGTGAATGCCCAGGCGACTAGTGCCCTCTATTCCAGGGATATCGCGCGTTTTGTCGTAGTTACGGATCAATCCGCGACTTACCTCCGTGGGGGGAATATCAATACCGGAAGGCATAAACCCCATGTCTTCCAGACTCGGAATTCGCTCTGGCGATTTTCCTTTGAGTAGGTTGCCACTATACTTTTCGTTCGGGTAGGGTTTGAAGTAGTAGGAGATTTGCTTGCCTGCGTATTCGCTCACCCGATCCTGCAGCCGCTCTTGCCACTTGCGCCAATAGGGCGTATAGACCGTATAGGGGCCGCCACCATTTTTCTGGATTTCCTCGCTTTCGAAGATGACGTGGTCCTTGAAATCGTGGAAGGAAATATCCTCTGTAGCAAGCAGTTTTTTTACTGCACTATCTCGATCTTTAGCGTAAGGCTCATAGTCTCGGTTAGTATACACGGCTTTGAGGGGGAATTCTTGCAGGAGCGCTCGCCAGACCTCCAGCGGCTCACCGTAAAAGGCGCGTAAACAACCACCGTAAGTTCGGTAGGCCGCGTCGAGCTCCGTAACTGAGCGATGAATGAATTCGACGCGCGCATCTGCTTTTTCCGGTAACTTATCGAGGATATTACGGTCGAAAATGAAGATCGGCAACACTGGCCCTCCAGCTTTCAGGGCACGGTAAAGTCCAGCGTTGTCGTCAAAACGGAGATCCCGGCGATGCCAGAAAATACTTATGGCTTGGTCCATGTTGCCCTAATGCGGGTAGGGGCCTTTGTGTTCATTTGGGCGCGGCCGCAGGTGCCATGTTTAGGAGCTAAGAGCTAGGGAGGCTAGTTCTAAACGAACTAGCTGGCTAGGAGCGAGACGGCCTTTGGCTTAATAGGAGCACGCAGTGCGTTCTAGTTCCCAGCTACTAGCTCCTAGCCCCCGCGTCAGCGGCCTAGCCCCCTAAACCCTGCACCTGCGGCCGCGCGCAAAGAAAGAAGAAAAGGCCCGCTCAAACTTCGCCGAATCAAGCGTGTTTTCCCAATGGAAAAAGCCGTATTTTTGCGGCCGCAAAACTCCCCCAGCCAATATGTTAACGGTAAACGACCTGACGGTACAATTTGGTAAACGCGTGCTCTTCAATGAGGTGAACCTCCAGTTCACTCACGGAAATTGTTACGGCATTATCGGTGCCAACGGCGCCGGAAAATCGACTTTCCTTAAAGTAATCTCCGGTGAGCTGGATGCTACCCGCGGTCACGTCGCCCTGGAGCCCGGCAACCGAATGGCAGTGCTCAGCCAGAATCACTTCGGTTTTGAAGAGCGCACCGTGCTTGATACGGTCAAGATGGGCCACGAAGAACTTTACGCCATCGAGGAGGAAAAGAACGCCATCTACATGAACCCCGACGCAACGGATGAAGATGGAATGCGTGCCGCCGAACTGGAAAATAAATACGGCGAGATGGGAGGGTGGACGGCCGATTCGGACGCCGCCGAACTCCTCTCCAACATGGGGATTAAGGAAGACCTCCACTACAAATTGATGGAGGAACTCAGTGGGCCGGAAAAAGTGAAAGTCCTATTGGCACAGGCGCTTTTCGGTAACCCCGATCTGCTCCTGCTCGACGAGCCAACCAACGACCTCGACGCCCCCACCGTGCACTGGCTGGCCGACTTTCTGGCCGATTTCCCTAATACGATCATCATCGTTAGCCACGACCGCTACTTCCTCGATATGGTTTGTACCCACATCGTCGATATTGACCGGCAGAAGGCCAATATCTACACGGGGAACTATACTTTCTGGTATGAGTCCAGTCAGCTAGCGCTACAGCAACGGGCCAATAAGAACAAAAAGATGGAGCAGAAGCGCGCCGAAATGTTGGAGTTCATCCAGCGCTTTAGCGCCAACGCTTCCAAATCTAAACAAGCGACGAGCCGAAAGAAAGCCCTGGAGAAACTTAACATCGAGGAAATCCAACCTAGCTCCCGTAAGTATCCCTTCATCGCCTTCCAGCCCGAGCGGCAGCCGGGCGACCAAATCCTGAAGGTCACCAACCTGAGCAAGAAATCACCTGACGGTACTACCCTGTTTAGTGACGTATCCTTCACGATGAACAGTGGCGATAAGATTGCACTGCTCAGCAACGAAGCCACCGCACTAACCGCCTTCTATGAAGTATTGGCCGGCGACACCGAGGCCGATTCTGGTACCATCGAATGGGGCCAAACCATTACCGTTCAGCACCTCCCCAACGAAAATGCGGACTACTTCCAGGAAGGTAATAAGCTCGACTTGGTTGAATGGTTGCGCCAGTACAGTCAGAATAAGGACGAACAGTTCATCCGCGGCTTCCTAGGGCGGATGCTCTTTGCTGGGGAGGAAGTACATAAAGACTCCAGCGTACTCTCCGGAGGGGAGAAAGTACGGTGCATGCTGAGTAAGATGATGCTCAATAGCCCCAACTTCCTCCTGCTCGACGAGCCGACCAACCACCTCGACCTAGAATCCATCACCGCACTGAACAATGCCCTGGTCGACTTCAAAGGCAACCTCATCATGAGTTCGCACGACCATAAGCTCGTGGAAACCTCCACCAACCGTATCATTGAGATCGCCCCCGGCGGCATGATTGACAGCCTGCTAGACTATGATGATTACCTAACGTCTAAAGAGATTGTAGCTAAGAAAGAGGCGCTTTATGGGGTAGGGGTGTAGCTACGCTAATCCAACATCTCACCACACCTTCAATTTTACCGCCGTCCCCATCACAAAAACTACCGAAATACCCCTTCCGGGATCAACCACTCGGTGCTCAGTGCGTACGGCGATAATCGCATTCGCCCCTACTTCTGCGGCGCGTTCCCGCATCAGGTCCATTGCCAGTAGACGGGCTTCGCGCTCCAGGCGCTCGTAGGGAGCTGAGACGCCATCGGCCGCTGCGTCTAACGCGTCGGTGAGGGTGTCACGGTCTTCACCCCCGACAACGGCTGAGGCCGAAACAATGCCGAAGTACTGCGTGATTTGGCGATGTTGGAGGGTATCGGTGGTAGTCGTTAACATACTTGTTGATAACTTACAGTTGTAGTTTGTTCGCAAAGTACTAACTTTAGAGCCTGGGTGAAACAACAATATTTAAAAAGATCAAAGTACCAAAAACCAATTTATGCCAACCTACCAACTCAACGTCAACGGAGAGGCTAAGGAAGTAAACGTCAGTCCCGACACCCCTTTACTGTGGGTACTGCGCGATAACCTCGGACTCGTCGGCACTAAATTCGGCTGCGGCGCCGGCGCCTGTGGTGCCTGCACCATCCACCTCGATGGTATCGCAATGCGCTCCTGTCAGACCCCCATTAGCCGCATGGACGGAGAGAAGATTACCACGATCGAAGGTTTAAGTGAAAAGGGGGACCACCCCGTACAACAGGCCTGGCTAGAACACGACGTTCCTCAGTGTGGCTACTGCCAGGCGGGGCAAATTATGAGCGCCGCCTCCCTGCTGTCCAATAGCCCTAATCCATCGGATGCGGAAATCGATGCGGCGATGAGCGGCAACCTCTGCCGTTGCGGTACCTATCTGCGGATTCACGCGGCAGTGAAAACGGCAGCAGGAAAGCTGAGTTAGCATAGGGGTAAATGCATCCACAACATCACCAGTTTAGGATGCTCACCACCTTCAACTTTGCACCTGCGTGTGCGCAACCTTTAAAATAGTGTTGCTTAATTAAAGCGGTTGATAGCTTCGGTAACGTACTGTCGGCCCTCCCTTTTACTCCAATTTTACCATACTATACTATGTCTCAGAATCGTCGCTCCTTCCTTAAAGTAACTGCCGCCGCTGGTGGAGGTATGCTCCTTGGTGTTAGCTGGCTGACTAGCTGTGAAAATAAACCCCTGGCGGCCGTAGAACCCGAACTCGTTATGCCCGAGACCTGGGCGGAGGTGAATGCTTTCGTAAAAATTGGGGACAACGGAGTCGTAACGATCATCAATCCAAACCCAGAGATCGGCCAGAACGTAAAAACGTCGATGCCGATGCTCATCGCTGAGGAATTGGACGTGGACTGGAAGAACGTTGTGGTGGAGCAAGGTAAACTAGATACGGAAAACTTCGAGCGGCAGCTTGCGGGCGGAAGCCAGTCTATTCGTCACGGTTGGGAACCCTTGCGCAAGACCGGTGCTACGGCCCGGCACTTGCTCGTAGCCGCTGCCGCCGAAAAGTTGGCGGTGCCCGCCGAAGAATTACGGACGGAAGACGGTATGATCTACCACGATGCGACGGAACAGAAGATCGGCTATGGAGAGGTAGCCGCTGCCGCTGCCTTACTGCCCGTTCCGGAAGAAGTGAAGTTGAAAGACCCCGCCGATTTTAAAATTATCGGTCAGGGTAAAAAGAACGTTGACGCCAAAAAAATCGTTACGGGCCAGCCACTATTTGGGATGGACATCCAGGAGGAAGGTATGCTAATCGCCAGCATCGTTCATCCGCCGGCCTTCGGGATGAAACTGAAATCCGTAGACAGCGCTGCGGCCGAGGCCATGCCCGGCATTAAGCACGTGGTTACCATTGACTGTGCGCCCGAAGGAGTGGAGTTGCAGTGGTCGGACGTCAATGCCTTCCCGCAGCAGGTAGCCGTGGTGGGTGAGACGACTTGGCAAGTAATGAAGGCCAAAGAAGCCTTACAATTAGAGTGGGAGGAAGTCAGTCCGTTAGAGTCTACGACCGATCACAATGCTGCGCTGGCCGACTTGATCGAAAATGGAAAAGCAGAAGAAGCCCGTCGGGACGGCAACCCCGAAGCAGCTTTTGCCAAGGCGGCTAAGATCGTTGAGGCGACTTATTCAGCCCCCTTCCTTCCCCACAATACGATGGCGCCGATGAACTTCTACGCCGACGTTACGGCGGAGCGGGCCATCCTCAATGGCCCCATCCAGACGCCCGAATTCCTAGAGAAGACCCTCGTGACGCTCCTGGACCTGGAGCCCGAGCATATCGACATCGGGATGACCCGCATGGGTGGTGGCTTCGGCCGCCGGCTCTACGGCAACTTTGGCGTAGAAGCAGCCTTGATCTCTAAGGCCGTTGGGGCACCAGTAAAGCTTATTTACTCCCGTGAGGACGACATGACCCAGGGTACTTACCGCCCGAACTACCTCGTGAAATACCGCGCTGGCCTCGACGCCGAAGGCAACCTAATCGCCTTCCACGTCAGGGGCTCCGGTACCCACGGCAGCCCGGTGTTCGCCAATCGTTTCCCTGCTGGAACGGTCGATAATTATCTGGCGGAAAATCTCGGCCAGGAATCCAATATCAGCACCGGCGCCTGGCGGGCCCCCCGTTCTAACTTCATTGCTGGCGCCGAACAGGCCTTCCTCGACGAAGTTGCCGAAGCCGCTGGCAAAGACCCCATTGCCTTCCGGCTCGAACTCTTCGACCGGGCCATCAACGATCCAGTTGGTGAGAAGAACGATTACGACGCCGAACGCTACGCCGGGGTGCTGAAACTTGTTCGTGATAAATCCGGTTGGGATACTACCACCGGAAAGTACCGAGGAGTCGCCGCTTACTATTGC
>JBCDGT010000144.1:0-7146 GCA_038750915.1 Bacteroidota bacterium | reverse complement strand
TCAATCACGAATAATTTGCCGCTTTGATCCAACAGACTGCCGGGATAGAAATCGCCGTGCAACAAATGACCACCTTCGTTAGCCAAGTACCGCTCTCCTAGTTTTTTTGCTTTTTCACGCAGCGTCTCATCGTTCTGCAAGGGCTGGGCAATGCGATCCAAGCCAGGAAATATTTCTGCTAATGGGAAGCCGTTATCGGGTCGGAAAGGAAGGTCGAAAATATGCGCATGATTGAGTTCGCGTAGTGCCTGGTTCGGCGGAAAGTCCGTTACTTCAAGTTGATGTAGATGGGAAAGGTAGGTAAGCATTTCCCGCAGCAGACTATCCGCCAGGGGCTGCTCGTTAGCGTAGACCACTGAGAGGTCGCGTGCAGGCGCGATTTCTTCCGTGACTAGGCAGAAATTTGTAGCATCCACGTGCCGTAATGCAGGTGAAAAGCCGGCAAGTGTGGCATCTTTAAGTGTCGCCTCCAGAAAAGCACTCTCCACTAGGATACGTTCTACGGGTGCTTCTAAATCAGGGTATTTAGCCACCCAAGGCCGGCTTTGTTTTACAATGAAGCGGCGGCCTTTACTGGTACTGACGCGTAACGTAACGTTCATGTTCCCTTCTCCAGCTGCAGGGGTTGCGGTTACCCGCTCGTCTGCCCCAATAACCTTCTGTTCCAGCAGGTACGTTTGTACTTCCGGTAGCTTATCCGGGGCCAGGTAATGTTTGCTACCCGTGAGTAGGGTGAATTTTTCAGCTAGTGTAGACATACGGCGAAGATAGTGGGCGCGGCCGCAGGTGCAAAGGGCGTTATTCAAGTCGTACCCTAATCGCCAATCTACAAGAATAAAGAAAACCCCAACCACTATTGTGATGGGGTTCCCCAAAAAGGTTGCAAACGACAAAAAAGTACTGGGCGCTACCAACCAGGGCAGTGCATTCCATATTCAATCTGGTTTGGACGTTGATTGGGAAATTGCGGAGGAACGGGTTGCGTTCCTCCGCGGAAAACTCACTCAAAACACAGGCTCTCAATTCGTGCGGCTTGCCTCACAAAGATACGTTTGAAATATAATTTTATCAAACTATTTGTGAATTATTTTACCTTTTGGCTTGTTTGTCACTTTTTTGCTTATTTCCTGCTTTTTAATGCTCTTTCGGTAGATTAAAGTCACTAAAAACTTCCATTAGGCAGCCAAAGCCCACTACTGCAAGCACCTTAGCTTTGCCATATGATTCAGACTAATCCTTCTCTTCGAATTTCTGTGCTGGGCTGTGGCTGGCTGGGGCTTCCTTTGCTTACCCGTTTAGTGCAGGATGGTCATCAAGTAGCGGGTAGTTCTCGCAACTTAGCTACCCTCTCAGCAATTACCGCTGCCGGAGGAGAAGCTTTTCTGCTAGACCTGCCACAGCCCCCGCCAACCGCTTTTTTAGACAATACGGACCTCTTGATCATTACCCTCCCTCCCGGCGGTCGCCAGCTAGGCCCTGATGCCCGTAAGCACTACCTGGCAAAACTAGAGGCGCTAATGCCTTGGCTCAAGCAAGCCGTGATACCTCACGTAATCTTCACCAGTAGTACTGGGGTGTATGGAGCAGCTACGGGGGAAGTGACGGAAAATCATCCACTCGCACCCAGCACCCATTCCGGGCAAGCCGTTGTAGCTGCGGAAGCATGGTTACAGCAGCAAATATCCGCGCTCACCATTTTGCGGTTGGCCGGTTTAATCGGACCAGGTAGGCACCCAGGGAAATTCTTTGGTGGTAATGGCCGCCCCATTCGGGATGGCGACGCACCGGTCAATCTAGTAATGCGGGAAGATGTAATCGAAGCCTTCCGAATCCTGATCAAAAAAAAGTTACCAGAAAATATTTTCAATGTTTGTGCCAATCAACATCCGGCAAAAGGAACCTACTATTCAGCTGCGAGCGCTGAGCTTGGTTTGTCCGTCAAAACGATACTTCCGGGTGGTAAAACGAATAAAATCATCGACTCCACTAAACTACGTACAATTGGCTGGCGCCCTCTCTACGACGACCTAAAGCGCCCTTAACACTTCCAAAGCTACCGTTCCCTCAAAAAAAAGACACAATCAATGTTACTTTTTTAAATACCTCCCGTCCTAAGGGCGCATTTAGCGAGTAAGCTTTACTTCCTGAGTGCTACTGTTAAGAACACTACTATTTTACGATTTACACTTATGAACAACATAGTTTTCTAGTTTTCAATCCCTGATGAACGACATAATTTTTTAAGCGAATAATCCCAGAATTTTTTCCAAAAACAGCGTGTTATACAGCGTCGCTTCTTCCTGAGGAGCGACGCTTTTACTAAGGCTTGCCACCGCAGCCATTAGGTTCCCTATAGCCCTGAAGAACTTACAAGGTATGAGAGAGAGCATTTTACGGTACGTCTTCCCACTTGGGAAGGCGTATTTTTTGTTTAAGGGCATAGCAAAATACACCCTGAGTATTTCCCTAACTTTGTCCTGCATTTGCACCCCCCGACTGAACCAATTGACCAATCCACTTATTTCCTCATCACTAAAGGGGGTAAGTTAATTTTTCATTTCTGGATTATCACGCCTCTTGGAAAATTCAGTTGCTCAGCCCACCCCACCAGCCAAAGAGACTACCTTGAAATACCTACTTCTACTACTGCTTGTACTACCACTCGGAGCTTTTGCTCAGTTTGACCCCGCAACCGCCGACGTCGCCCCTTCCTCTACCGCCCCACGTTTTACCAAAGCTGTAGTGTTGGATGGACGCCTGGATGAAAGTGATTGGAAGAAAAGTTCACCGGCAACTAATTTTTGGGAGACCTTCCCAGCTGATACTTCCCTGGCTGCTCAGCAAACGGAAATCTACTTCGGCTTCGATGATCGTAACCTTTACGTAGGAGCAAAATGCTACATAAATGGTACGAACTTCGTCATCCCCAGCCTACGCAGAGATTATCGGGCTGGGGGGAAACGATAATCTTACCTTCGTTTTCAATCCTTTCAAAGACAAGACCAATGCCATTGTTTTCGGAATGAATCCCTACGGGGTTAACCGAGAAGCCCTGATTTATAATGGAGGGGAAAGCGGGGATGATTTCCGGGAAGAGTGGGATAATAAATGGCGGGGAGAGAGCTATATCGGAGAGGGCTTCTGGTCCTGCGAATTGGTGATCCCATTTACCAGTCTACGATTTCCAGATGGGGACCCCCAGTGGTACTTCAACTCCTACCGATTCGATACCCAGTCGAATACCCGTTCTACCTGGCACCGCATTCCGCAAAACCAAATCATCATGAGCCTAGCCTACATGGGCACCATCGACTTTCTCGGCGGGGCCCCAAAGGCCCAGGGCGGCAATTTCACCCTGATCCCCTATGCTAGCGGAGCTTACGAAAAAGACTTTCAGGCAGAAACCGCTCCAATCTGGGATGGTGCCGTAGGCGGAGATGCCAAAATCGGCATCGGTTCTGGACTGAATCTGGACTTGACGGTTAACCCCGACTTCAGCCAAGTCGAAGTAGATAGACAGGTGATCAATACGACTCGCTTTGAACTATTTTTCCCGGAGCGGCGGCAATTTTTCCTGGAAAACGCGGACCTTTTCGGCTCTTTTGGCGCTGAACGCTCCAATCCTTTTTTTAGTCGACGCATCGGGGTAACGCGAGATACCGCCACCGGTGTAAATATCCAGAATCGCATTTATGCTGGAGCCAGGCTCAGTGGTAAATTGGGTGATGACTGGCGGCTCGGTCTGTTGAATATGCAGGCAGCCAGCGAACCCGAACAGGGCCTACCCAGCTATAATTATACCGTAGGTGCTCTACAGCGCAAAGTCGGAGATCGCTCGGCGGCGGGCCTCATTATAGTCAACAAAGAAAACTTCACCAACTTCTCCGACTCTACCGAAGCAAACGCCGATTTCAACCGGGTAGTAGGGTTTGATTATAACCTGGCGACCAAAGACAATAAGTGGAACGGTAAAGCCTTCATTCACCGCAGTATCTCCAGTAGTGAGGGTGGTGAAGACTGGAGCCACGGTGCTCGCTTAGGCTACCGGGTACGCAATTGGGAGGCGGAATACGAGCATCTTTACGTAGGGGAGGATTACAATGCAGAAGTAGGCTTCGTACCCCGAACCGGTATTTTTAGCCCCTTCCTTAGCGTCCAACGGCAAGATTTTCCCGATAACCCCAATGTGGTCCAGCGGGGCCCCGGGCTACGTGTCCGTAGCTTCTTCTCCCCCGGAGAAGGGCTTACCGACTGGGGAACGCGCCTCTTTTACTCCTGGCAGTTTACCAATACCAGTGAACTTAACCTATACGTCCGAACGACTAATATCGAACTGTTTTCCCCCTTTGATCCCAGCCGTTCGGACGCTACTCCGCTACCAGAAGGAGAATACACCTATACCCGTTTTGGGGGTAGCTTTGAGTCTGATAGCAGAGAAAAATTCAGCTATTCCTTCGAACCTGAATTCGGACAGTTTTATAACGGACAAACCTACTCCCTTGCCGGAAGCCTAGTTTACCGTTACCAACCCTTCGGAGCCATCGACCTGCGCTTCAATTACCAGTTCATTGACCTACCGGATCCCTACGCCAGCACGGCGCTCTTTTTGATCGGGCCGCGAATTGACTTTACCTTTAGTAAGGCTATTTTCCTGACTACCTTCTTGCAGTACAACGATCAGTTCGACAACATCAACATCAATGCCCGGCTCCAGTGGCGATTTGCGCCCGTATCAGACTTTTTCCTTGTCTATACCGACAACTACGACAGCTTGGAGTATGCCGTAAAGAACCGCTCCATCGTGGCAAAAGTCACCTACTGGCTCAATATTTAGCGGAGAATATTGGAAGGAGAGAAGAAGGGAATGGATAAATTTATTTATCGTCTCATTCTACCCTGCTTAATGGTAACCGCTACGCCAGGAATCCGTAAATCACTGCCAGGATGAGGATAACGGCAATGGTGGCAATATTAAAACTCATCCGGGTTCGGAACAGAGAAGGTTCGAGGTCAATGGCTTTGTGATCATCCTCCTGCTTATCGGTGTAAATCAGAGTAAGTACGGCTATCGATAAACCGGCAAATAGGAAAACCGCCCATGTTGGCACCCCAGGAACAGGTTGCAGCAGTAGGCGTATAGCAGTAGCGACCCCCGTAGCGATAATAGCGATTGATAGACCGTTGCGTAATTTGAAATCGCTGACGATGTTCGCGGGGGTAGCGGAGGAGGGCTTGTAACCACCACCTTTACTGGTGATTGCCGAGAGAACTACCATCAGCACGGAACAAATCAGGAAGATCAAGGTCATTCGATCTAAGAAAGGCAGGTCTGGTATTACCACTTTGAAAAGCATCGATAGTGGTACTGATAACAAGACAACTGCCAGGGCCGCTTTTGCAGTCCCTCGACGGTAAAACATACCAAAAACGAAGACCGTCAGTACCCCCGGGCTAATGAAACCAGTATACTCCTGGATGACCTGGAAAACCTGGCCGGCATTAGCCAGTGCTGGGGCCATAAAGGCGCCAACGATTAGGGCTGCGGCAGCGGCCATTTGCCCAACGGACACTTGCCGTTTTTCACTAGCGCCAGGATTAAGAAACTTGTTATAGATGTCAATCGTGAAGATGGTAGAAGCGCTGTTCACCATCGAACTAATGGAGGAGCCAATAGCCGCTACTAAGGCAGCAAAAGTAAGTCCTTTGAATCCTGCGCCAACGTAATTTCCGAGTACCCAAGGGAAAGCTTGGTCTGCCTTAGAAATATTTACGTCCACACCCTCATTAGTCATTAAGTGGTAGGCGGCAATACCTGGAAGAACGGCGAAGAAGGGAATGAAGAGCTTCATAAATGCGGCAAAAGCTACCCCCCGCTGTGCTTCGGGAATACTCTTGGCGGCTAGGGCCCGCTGAATGATGTATTGGTTGGTCCCCCAGTAAAAGGTATTCACGATCCACATACCACCAAACAAGAGGGCAAAACCGGGCAAGAGATTGAAACTGGACTTCGACTCTCCGGTGGCCGTATCAATGAAAGTATCTTCGGGTTCAAAAAGCATTTCGAAGTGGCCGGGAACGGAGGCCATTAGCTCACTAATACCCGTAAGTACACTACCATCCCCTACAACACTGAGGATACCCCAAGCCGCTACGGTGCCGCCAACCATTAAGACAACTACCTGGACGACATCCGTCCAAACAACCGCCTTCAAGCCTCCGAAGATGGAGAAACAAGCAGAATAGAGCACGAGTCCGAGAATACCGATCCAAAGCTCGAAGCCCAGCAATTGCTCGATGGCCAGCGCTCCCAGATACAATACCGTAGCAATATTGACGAAAACGAAGAGGATGATCCAAAAAACAGACATAATGGTGCGCACCGTGCCGTCGTAGCGTTCTTCCAGGAACTGCGGCATGGTATAGATTTCCTTTTTTAGGAAAACCGGCAACAAAAACTTAGCGACGATGATCAAGGTGATCGCCGCCATTAATTCATAGGTGGCAATGGCCAGGCCCAATTCGAAGCCGGAGCCGTTCATGCCAATAATCTGTTCGGCCGAAATATTGGAAGCAATTAGGGAGCCCCCGACCGCCCACCAGGGGAGGCTCCGACTGGCGAGAAAGTAATCGCTGGCCGTAGCCGCCTTTTCGCGGTTGGCGATCCATACCCCGAAAATAATTACGGCAATAATGTAGACGCCGAAAATGATCTGGTCAATCCCTTGTAATTGCATGATAGGAAGCTCTGGTAGTTTGTTGTGCTTTTAAGTGCGGGCCAATATAAGCGAACTACGCGGAAGCCATCTAACTTTAGTGGGTATGGTTGTAGCGTAAATGGGTAGTGTAAGCTAGAAATCACGCTTTTTGTACGGAAAGCCCCCTGTAAGCTTGCCAATCGGTGATTTTTATCGCATTGGCAGCATGTGACTTCTGCGTAGATTACTATTCGATTAAGTCTAATACTTCTAAAACGTCCAGATAGCGTACCTCCCTCAACCCGTAGGTAGCAAAATCTCGGAGTTTTAATTCGGCGGCAAAAGCCTTTCGCGCTTCCATTTTCGGTAGCCCCCGTCTTAAATCCCTCAGTAATTGCAGCGAAAGGCGAGGATAAGCGCTTGGGTAACTAATCCTACCAAGGTAGCGGGC
>JBCDGT010000143.1:0-7147 GCA_038750915.1 Bacteroidota bacterium | reverse complement strand
GAGAACAAGATCATACGGTACAATAAAAATGAAGGCTTACCAACGAATAACCTCTATTCGGTTTACGAAGACCGCTATGGGTACTTATGGATGAGTAGCTTCAGGGGGCTTATTCGGTTTAACAAAAAGACCCATGACATTCAGGTTTTTTACGAGGAAGATGGTATCTGTGAAAATGAGTTTAACCGCATCTCACACCACCAAGCCGCTGATGGCTATTTATATTTTGGAAGTCAAAACGGCGTAACCGCCTTACACTCTAGTAGTTTTTTAGCCGACTCCGCCCCCACTACCAAGCTTGGTCTTGAGCTTAAGCACACCACCGTCGTTGGAGAAGTTATTTGGAAGGACTACTGGGACAATGGTGAACCAATCGACCTAACGGCATTACCACCGGATACTAGAATAATTGACCTAACGATCAAAGGAGCTAATGTTTTTTGGGTGGATCAATTAAGCCTACGGTATACTTTAGCGCGTCTAGTCCATTCGGATACCATAACCGTTCGGGAAGGGGAAAGCTCCGATTACCGCATCGAACTGCTCGATTTACAGCCAGGGACTTACCAGTTGCGCGTCCAAGCCATCCAGAAGAATGGGAAGCAAATAGGAGAGGACCTGATTGTCTCCATTCATATCCACCAGCCAACTTACCACCACCCTTTTTTTTGGGTAGTAGTGAGCGTACTACTAATCGGTTCCGTTTGGGGCATACTACAGTGGCGCACCCTTCACCTGCAACGACAAAAGCTCGTCCTGGAAGCGCTGGTGAAGGAACGTACGCAAGAAGTCTTGCAGAAGCAGCAGACGATTGTAGACCAGTCACAGGTCATCGAGTCGATGCGCAGGCTACTCAATCAACAGGATGAGGAATGGCTGCAACGGTTTCAGCAAATCGTTGATCACCGACTAGCAGACCCCACGCTTTACTTACCGGACATCATCGAAGAAATGAACACCAGCCGGACACTTTTCTACGAAAAAGTGAAGCAACTCACCAACATGACGCCCAACCAATATATCGTAGAGTTACGGCTGACCAAGGCCAAGGCCCTGTTGGAACAAGGAAGGTCTTCCTCGGTCAAAGCAGTAGGCGAAACCGTGGGTATTAACAACCCAAAATACTTCTCACGGCGCTTCAAAGAACGGTTTGGGGTCCTTCCCTCCGCTTACTTCAAGTAGGTTTACCGCAAAAAGAAAAGCAGCCTATAAGCAATTGATTATAAACGCCTTACGTACGAATATACCTTTAGGAAAAAGTCCTTTCGGATAATTTTACTCCTTTCCCGAACAATTGTACCCCTCCCAAATACTGGCTTTTACCAGTACAGGCTAATTCTTTGCGTGGCAATGGATGTTTAGGCACCCAGATGCCACTCACCCATAATACTTACAAGCGAAAGAACTCAATGAAAGCGGTCTTTTTACCTAGTGCTTTTCTCCTTTACGGCCTTGGCCTACGTGGTGCTGCCCTTACTACAAACATCCCGTTGGCATTACTTAACAATCGCCTTATTCCCCGGCTCCGCCAACCGCAGCTTTGCACCCGCGGCCGCGCAAAAAAAAATATTCTTGCCTACAACAGTTTATTACTGCTAATCTGTTGCCTCACTTCCATTTTACCAGCTCAAAGCCCACCCCCGAACGACGACTTTGATTTCGCCACCGCTATTTCCGCTCTACCCTATACGGACGCGGTAGCCGCCGCCGCCGCCAACCTGGCAACGAGTCAAGCGGGTGAGTTCATCTGTGGTGATGGTCGCAGGACTTACTGGTATGCCATAACGCCCACCGTAACGGGGCGATACCGGGTCACCGCCCAAATTATTGGTGCCGCTACTCCTGGAAACGATAATGACTTGAGCGTCGGCGTCTACGAAGGAGATGTGTTACCGACCTTAGCGTTCCGTAGGTGCGCTACCGATGACCGGGGCGACGGCGACGGTGAGGTATTTTTCGTCGATCTGGACGCTGGAGACCCCACTTTCTTTCAAATTAACCTCAGAGGGGCCAACACCTCGGCCGACGAGATCACTTTTACCCTGGAGTTTGTGGAAGAAGTGGTTTGGAACGGGTCCGTTTCCGACCAGTGGACCGAACCTGCCAACTGGACTCCGGCACGGGTGCCCACCGCCGCCGATTTCGTTAGTATCGGCCGGTTCACGGGGAACTATTGCCACATTAATCCTCCGGGAGGCTTCGCCGCCGTCGCCCGTATGGTGGAAGTGGACGGTAACACGTTGCTGATCGGGGAAGAAAGTTCCCTGACCATTGCCGAAGGGGAACGGGGGTTGTACGTGGACCGCGACACCGGTTTCGTTGACGTTCGCGGCCTCCTGACCATTACGGACATGGAGGACGATGGAATCGCCCAGGTCCGGGCCAACGTAGTGATTAACACTACCGGCCAGGTTAATATTTCCAACTGCGGAGACGACGGTTGGGACTCGGACAACGGTGGCTACATAACCATCCTTAGCCAGGGAAACACCATCACGGAGATTACCGATAACGGCATGGAACTAGGTAGCGTTGACGTGACGTTGGGAACTGGCGCGGAGCTTAGCATTAGCAACACCGAGGACCATAATATCTTTATTTTCGGAGGGAGCACCTTAGCCGTTAGTGGTCGGTTAAGTTGCCAAGCATCGGAAACGGCATGCGTTGATTTTGACGACCTTAACGGGACCGCTTTAATAACCGTTACGGCCACCGGCTCCCTGTTCCTCGAAAATTGCCCCGGCCGGGGGATGCGCGACTGTTTTTTTGACAATTCCGGCCTCATTGACGTGCGCAATACCGGTAGTGACGGCATTGAAACCAACGGTGATTGCACCAACGGCGGTACGATCGTCGTGAATAACGCCGGAGACGACGGAATCGACCTGACCATCGGTACCACCATCACTAACGACGGCGTAATTCAGGTCAGTAATTCCAGTGACGGCAGTATCGTAGACGGGAGCATCGTGAACACCGCAGGTGCTACCTTACAGGTAGACGGTAACTTCCGCGCAAGCCTAACCCTATCTCCTGGTAGTACTCTTATCTCCGGAACGGAGCCAGAATGCTTTTCATTCCGAGACCCCGTATCCGCCTCCGGAGCGACTCTATCCGTCCAGATCGACGGCCCGGCGGAGTGCGGAGGTTACGACCGGCTCACCTTCGAAGACAACCTCATCCTCGACGGAGCGGTACTGGAGCTTACCGGCAATTACGTCCCTCAACTCGGCGAAAACTTCACTCTTTTCCGCGATAGCCTACTGCGCAACACCGGCACCTTCGCGGGCTTACCCGAGGGGGGAACGGTGACCTTTAACGGGGTAGAACTAATGATTACCTATGCGGGAGGCCCTATGCAAAACGATATTGTCCTGACGGCAACACAAGTGTTGCCAGTGGAACTGCTCCACTTTACCGGGCGAACTGAAGACAAGCGAAACCTGCTTGAGTGGACCACGGCCAACGAAGAAAACTTTAGCCATTTCGAAATCCAACGCGCCACGGATGGTATTTCCTGGGCGTATCTCGACGAAGTGGCTCCGCTCTCCCCCGGAGAGGGGCCGGGGGAGAGGTCCTACGCGTTCGAGGACGAGGGCGTAACCGCCTACTACCGCCTCAAAATGGTCGATTTAGATGGTAGCTTCAGCTACAGTGAGGTGGTTTTCTTGGAGAATAATCAGGGCGCGGCCGCAGGTGCCGTGCAAGTATATCCAAACCCGAGTAATGGGCAGTTTACGATTGATTTGACGGAGGTATTCGGCGCTACCGACAGCCCAATCGAGCTGTATTTAGTGGACCCGCACGGCCGCAAAATCTGGCGCAGAACGGAACAACTTGCTGATAGGATCATTCCCCCAACCCAACTCCCCAAGCTCGTCCCTGGCGTCTACTTCCTCAGCCTCCAGACTGGAGAAAGTCAGCTTGCTACCCGCATCCTAATTCACTAACCACACCTAACTCTCCGCACTATGCTACGTTACTTTTTCTTCCTCTTCCTCCTTCTGCTGTTCCTTGTCGTGAAAGCTGAGACCCTTACCGTTTGTGCTTCCGGTTGCGACTACGTAACCATTGAGGGGGCCGTCAACCTAGCTGTCTCCGGAGACACGATCGATATTCAGGCTGGGACGTTCACTGAATCAGATATTTTCATTGCTGAAAACCTGACGATTCGGGGACAAGGACCAACCCTCACCATCGTGCAGGCAGCCGATAGACCAAGCGCCGCTAACGGTAGGGTTTTCTTCGTTGAGGGAGAGTTTACGGTTAGTATCGAAAACCTGACCGTTCGCCATGGGGTAGCCGTTGGCAGTGATAACAATGGTGGTAGAATTCAGATTGACTGTGGCCCGTTGACTGACGTTCAATTGGTTAACCTCATCGTCTCGGACAACTACGCGGGTGACGAAGGTGGCGGCATCCACTCCTTCGGCAGCGGCGGTAGCATTAGCCTAACCAACTGTATTATTTCGGACAACGAGGCCAACGGCAACGCCCCAAATTCTCTTGGTGGAGGCATCTATCATTCGGGGGCCAAAACATTCATCCTCAATCGTTGTAGCATCGTGAATAACCGGGCTGGCGATGACGGCGGCGGCATTTACAGCCGGGAAAATTCCTCCGTTTTGCTGCTTACCAGTTGTACGCTTGCCAATAACACCATAGGCTCAAATAACGGGGTTAATAATTACGGAGCGGGGATTTTTCAGCGGGGAACAGCTGCCGCTTTACGGATGATTAACTGTACGGTCGTAGAAAATTCGATAATTGGCACGGGCGAGGGGTTGGGCGCAGGTGTGAGCGTGAGGGCAGTTGGCGAGGTGACGCTGACCAACACGATTATCACCAACAACACCATGGTGGGCACGGCCACCACCGGAAAGGACCTTCACCTGCGCGGTACGATCGGAGCGTTGACCCAAACTACCAGCCTAGTGGTAGACTGCGCGGCGGCGGGTGCCACGCCCTGCCCCACCTTTTCTTACACTGACGCCACCAACATCGCCTCCACCCCCTCCACCTGCGGCCTCCACACCTTCTACGACGTCACCGGCTCCGACGCGGAGGACAATGGCACCCCTGCGGGCGGAGACATTCCAACGGAGGACATCTGTGGTAATCCCCGCAGTGGAAACCCCGACATCGGGGCGATAGACCTTACTTTTCTCCCCGTAGACCTAGCAAATTTTCGGGGACAAACAACATATAAAGGCAATGAACTCGCCTGGGAAACAGTAATGGAAACCAACAACCAGGGTTTTTCCGTAGAACGAAGCACCGATAGTCGTACCTGGAAACCCGTAGGTTTCGTGGCGGGCCACGGCAATAGTACCCAGTGGCAAGAGTACACCTTTTTGGACCCTCGCCCTCATCCAGGCCAAAACTACTATCGCCTGCGGCAAGTCGACTATGATGGTACTCATACCTACTCTAACATCATTGGATTGCAATCCAATATCTCCAGTACCGTAGAAGGACTAGTCGTTTTCCCCAATCCAACTACCAACAGCCTATACTACCGCGTTACTGATTTGCCGGCCGTGCAAAGCGTGCAGCTTTTGGACCTTTTCGGCAGGTCCGTCCGGTCCACCTTTCCCCCGCAGGACAAATAGCACTGGACGGTCTGCCGGTCGGCACCTATGTGCTGCGGGTGGAAGCGGGAACGCAGGTATGGCAACAGCTAGTGGTAAAGCGATGATAGCAGCCAAACAATTCATTATTACGGCCAGTAATTCTTTGGTTATTACCAGTAGAGCTGACCGTTTAATTCCGGACAGGAACAATGCGGTAGGAATTATGGCTGGCCCCTTTCCATGACCAAGGATAGTACTTTGGTGCACGAATTTGTAGCGATAGTAATCCAGACGACGGGATTGGAAAGGGTAAACAATGTGCTCAATGACGGTTAGTAGAGTAGTAACTTTGCCCTCCTTCTTTACTCAACGCCATCCGTCATTGTCATTACAGCAAGTACGACAGGTTATCGGGCCTTTCTCATTATTTTTCTCTTCTTACTGACCTGGTTATCAGTAGAAGGTCAATCGTACATCTACAGCACCCAAGAAGTAACCGCTGCTGACGGACTGCGCAGCACTAGGGTTTCCAATATATACCAAGATGAGGATGGGTTTATCTGGTTGCGCACCCTAGATGGTATCGGGCGATTTGACGGGTACAGTGTTAAGTGGTTCACCAAGCAGAACACCAGCTTGAGAGGCATACCAAAAGACAACCCGTTTGTTGAGGACGCCGAAGGCTACTTTTGGTTTACAGATGGCAACCACGTAGATCTGCTGCACCGGAAAACCTGTGAAGTACTACCCCTAGAAGAAAAGTTTCCTGCAGGCATTCCATTTTCTTCACCCATTGAACACCTCTGGGCGGCCCGGGACGGAGGCATTTACCTCAAGGAATTAGGCTCACAAGCCTTTTTTCATTATCACCCTTCCACCGGAATTACTGAATTGTCCCACCTAAAAGGATCAGGTGCCGTTTACGCTACTGCGAGTGGACTGTGGGCGCACGATAACAAACTGGGTTGGCGAAAATTTGACTACCTCACCCATGAAATATTAGCTGCTTTTAAAATAAAATGGGGCGGAGGTTTTATTCATGGTTATCGGGCACCAGAAGATTGGTTCTCCTACTTTGACCCAATAACTAAAGAAACGGTACTACTAAAAATAGGGACAATAGCAGCGGATGAGATTATGCGAATTCCCGCTGAAAAAGGCAACCCTAAATTCAAATACCAAATTCTTTACCACAAGCCGCTAGACTTACTGATCTTAAACGCTCCCTACACAAATGGTGAATTGGTAGCCATTGACCCAGATGCAAAAAAAGTAATTCCTATTGGGCCAGCGCCCGGGCAGGACCCTCCTGCTTTCCATTCCACCCTGTACGTAGACAGAGAAGGAATTTTATGGCGTAAACAACCCAGTAGTCTGGGCTTACTCAAAATCTCCAAGCCAATTTTCACCCGCTATGGAGAAGGCTTGGCTTCCCGTGGACTTTGGGCCAATGAAAATAGGCTGTTAGTCCAATCAGCATATATTGACTTTAATCAGCCCGAAACGATTCGCCACATCATGGGCTTGACGCAAATACAGAGTGTCCTGACCACGGACAAAAAGGAGATATGGCT
>JBCDGT010000142.1:0-7182 GCA_038750915.1 Bacteroidota bacterium | reverse complement strand
GTCTGGAATTCCAAATTCTTGACGATAAGGTTCACCCCGACGCAAAAAAAGGCGTTCGTGGTAACCGGACGGTAGGGTCACTCTACGACCTGATCCCCGCGAAAATGCTAGATGTTCCAGGCCGTGGCAAATATGCTTTCATCGACAAGTGGAACCGGGGCCGGATCGTTGTCAAGGGTGGCCACGTAGAACACTGGCTGAACGGCTATAAAGTGGTTGAGTACGATCGTTTCAGTCAAATATTCGGTGCCCTGGTCAACTACAGCAAATACAAAGATTGGGAAAACTTCGGCCGCTGGCCAGCTGGTCCTATTCTGCTCCAAGACCACGGCGACGCGGTTAGTTTCCGCTCTATTAAAGTTCGTGAGTTTTAAGAATACGTTGGGACTTTAGCTCAAAAATTTAAATACCATTAGCACAACGATCATGTATTAGGCTACTGAGATGCTTGTGCATTATCAAAGAATACTGTCTTAAACTAAAAAGTAATGCCAACCAGAAGAAAATTCATTCGTAATGCCGCTTTAACCGGAGCGGGGCTTACCGCAGGACTGCCCGCAATGGCTAAAGGCTCCGTCCTCGGTGCTAACGACCAGGTAAATGTTGCCGTATTTGGTACCAACAGCCGGGGGAACTCGCTTACGGGCACTTTTGCCGGTACCAAAAACTGCCTAGTATATGGTATTGGGGACGTAGATACCCGCGCCATCGAGAAAGGCCAGAAAACGGTAATGAAGGCTACAAATAAAACCCCGAAGGGAGAACAGGACTTTCGTCGTTTCCTTGACGATAAGGACGTCGATGCCGTCGTTATCGCCACTCCCGACCACTGGCATGCCCCTATGGCCATGATGGCCTTGGAGGCGGGCAAGCATGTCTACGTAGAGAAGCCCTGCAGCCATAACCCTCGAGAAGGAGAGATGCTGGTGGCCAAACAGGCCAAAACCGGACTAAAAGTCCAAATGGGGAATCAGACCAGAAGCTCAATTTCCCTCAATAAAGTTGTCAAAGAAATCCATGACGGCCTGATTGGCAGGGCGTACGCCGGTAAAGCCTGGTACGCTAATGCCCGTGGCCCGATTGGTGAATTGAAACAAGCCGAGATTCCCGAGTGGCTAGACTGGGAGCTCTGGCAAGGCCCCGCTCCCAGAGAGGCTTACAAAAACCCCTACGTACACTACCAGTGGCACTGGTTCTGGCAGTATGGTACCGGGGAACTCCTCAACAACGGTACCCACGAAATCGATATGTGTCGGTGGGCGCTGGACGTCCACTACCCTACCCGAGTCACCAGCACTGGTGGCAGGTACCACTATAATGATGCCTGGGAGGCCTACGATACCCAGCTAGTGGGCTACGAATTCGCTGGCGGCAAAACCATCCATTGGGAAGGACGCAGTTGCAACGCCATGCCCATTTATAATCGTGGCCGGGGTGCCTTGGTCATGGGAACCAAAGGCTCGGTGATGATGACCCGCGGAGGCTATACCTTATACGATAATAAGGGTAAAGAAATTCGCTCCGAAAAAGAAGGTGGTAACCAGGTAAACATGGGCACCACGGGAGGTGGCAGCCTCGATGAATTACACATCCGTAACTTCATCGCCGCCGTCAATAGCGACGAAAAACTTAAAAGCCCCATCGACGACGCCAACCCAAGCGTGACCATCTGCCACCTCGGCAATATGGCCCAGCGTACCGGTGGTTCCTTCCACACGGACCCCGAATCCGGAAAGCCAACCGACGACCCGCAAGCCCTTGAGCTCTGGGGACGGGAGTATGAGGCTGGTTGGGAACCGGAGGTGTAAGAATCTAAGAGCAAGGTGTACTGATAATCAATCTTGGCGCCTCGACGAGCTCGGCGACCTAATTTAAAAAGTACATTCCGTCGCACGTTGTGCGACGGAATGACAGTAACCAGGCCGGTCATCGAGCTTGTGGTCCTTGAGCCTGTCGAAAGGCCGAGATGCACCCAAGTCAAAATGTCAATACAGCTAGGAACTAGACGGCCTACGGCCTCCTAGGAGCACGCAGTGCGTCTAGTTTCTAGCAAGCTAGTTGGTTACAACTAGCCTCCTAGCTCCCTATTCCTCGGGGAGTAAACCGACGACGTTTTTGGAAAGGTCTGCGCGGTAGTCGGTTGGGGTACGGCCAGTATGGCGCTTGAAGGCACGGTTGAACTGACTCAGGGAATTGAAGCCGGCGTCGTAGGCGACTTCAGCGATGGTGGAATGGTCGTCACCCAGCAGCTTACAAGCGTAAACGATCCGATAGTTAGTGAGGTAAGTAACGAAGGTTTTTCCCGTCACCTTCTTGAAGTAGCGACAGAAGGCGGGTACCGTCATGGCAGCTACACTGGCTACTTCGGTCAGGGGAATGTCGCGGCGGAAATTCTCACTGAGGAATTGCTGTACGTCGTTAAAGCGCTCGTAGCCGTGGGTAGCAATCTGTAGGTAGAGCCCATCGGCATTAAGGGCCTCGCTTTCATCGGAAGTGGCCAGTTGTTGTAGAATATCTACTAGTAAGAGCATCCTGCTCAGAGGGTCCAGGTCAATGAGTCGTTCCAAGCGGGAGCCCTGTACTTTGCGAGTCATACCGCTGAAGGAAAGTCCATTGCGGGCCCTTTCGATGAGGTCCCGCACCTTCCGCATTTCGGGAAGTTTGAGAAAATCCTGGGTGGGAAAATTAGCGTCGAACTGAACGACGGTCTCCGCTTTATTGCCCGTAAAGCGGTCGGTAAAGCCCCAATGGGGCAGGTTAGATCCGATCAGAATAAGTTCCCCATCCCGGTAATGAGAGACGTGACTCCCTACATGACGGCGACCATGGCCTCCGCGTACGTAAACCAGCTCCAATTCCGGATGGTAATGCCACTTGGGGAGCTTATTAACCCTGGCTTTAGGATCAGGGTAATGCTTGACCAGGAAAGACGCTCCTGGTAAAGGCATTACCCGTTCGAGTATAGGGTGATGATTATCCATGGGAAATACTTAACACTATCAAACAGTCAATAAAACACAAGAAAAGAGAAATGGAAACCCACTACTTAAAGAAAGGATGGATTAATGCACAAAATTTAACCTAAATCAAGCTTTATTATTGATCCTTTAACTATCTGGCAGAACTACTTACATGATTCATAAACCCAGCAAGCCTAGTAGAATGGGGGGCTCCAGCCGGATTAAAAAAATTATGAATTCATTCTATTTACAACTTCTATTGCACCTGCGCTGCGGCGCCCAAAGGGCAAGAAGGCTTTCCAAAGACTCCTTTTCCAGGAAAGTTCACCTGAGAAGCAAACATCCAGTGGCAAAAAACGCTACCTTTAGGTAGTACCAATGACAGGTACGGCAAGCATACCCTATATGACCTTGAGATTTACGCTTTGGTGCTGTTGTTGTTGCTTGGGAGGGCTCCTCCATTCGCAAACTGATATTGCCGCCCTGATCAAAAAATACCAGGAAGAAGATCGAGGCCCCTACCGTGATATTCGCTGGTTTTGTGCCGATGGGGAAGTACGGGAACCACGTGATCCCTGCCCAGAAACCAGCCCGGACAACCACCAACACGCCCGGTACAAGCAGGACGTCATTCGGCTAGGGGAACAAGAGCATATTTTCCTGGGGCAAATTCTTACCAGCACTAGTAAAACCGCCTTTTGGGACGAGCAGAATAACCACAGTCGGTTGCAGCAATACCAGTTGGGCAACTACCTAGCCGCTATCGACGATGGTTGGGTAAACCGAAAGGGACAGTACTATCGGGGTGCGATACAAGTGGAAGATGAAATGGCCTGGGGTCGTGACTTTCTAAACTGGTTATTACGCAAGGAAGACCCGATTATCGAAAATTTTTATCTGGTCCGCCAGGCCGTAAAGGGTATTCCTCACCGGGTAGATACCGACTTGACGCAGAAAATCAGATCAGAATCCAGGCGAATCGCAGATGCCTTCCCCGAGTTTATGGACCTGCGGATAAAAATTCACGGCCAACCCGAAGGAAGTGACGCCCAACGGGTCACTGACTTTCTTAAAACCCACCGTGAGGCACTCCAGGCAAAAGAATTGGTAGCGGCTACCGAAGAGTTAATTGAGGATATAAAAACGGCTTACCTGAATCGGGACTTGGTCAATGATCTTCAGGAACTCACTAGTAAATTGAGCAATGATAGTGCACTGAAGCCAAGCCTAAACGCCTTCGTTAGCACTCACCGTGGCCATGCTAATACGGGTGGAACCATTGACCGAGTCAGTGCAGCAGCCGACCTCCTTTGGGGCCTCCGGCAGGGCCTACCGGGGGAGGCAGCTAGGGATCGCCTGGAGCTCTTGGACATAAGCCTCGCACTGGAAGACATTGTCTTCGCTGAAGCGGGTGCCTGGCCAGTAGAAGATGCCCGGGGCCTGACCGAAAAAATCTGCTACCTCGCCGAAGCGGCGGCGGGAGCAGGCTTTGTGGAAAATTGGGAATTTGCCATGGCCCAGCCACAACTAGCCGATATGAACTCCCGCTACATCTGGCCCCACATGCTGGATGCTTATTTGAATAACGCCAGCCGCTTCCTGGAATGGGCCGCGGCGACCAACCGGGCCACCTACGGAGAAGTAGTAGACCGTTACCTAAGCTTTGAGCCGAAGGCGAAAGGCTTTCTGGACGATCGCATCAGGGGCTCGGTACTTCTGCCACTAGGAACTGCCATTGGTAAATTGGGCGACTGGGCCGTGGCGATCGGCAACACCGAAAACGCACTGCTCGAAGTACCGAACCAGGGGCGATTAAGGGGTTTAAACCCCGGATTCGCCAAGGGTAAATTGCACGTTATCGAGCAGACTGCCGAAGACCTAGAAGTGAACCCCAACGGCATCTACGTATTTGCTACACCACCGGCCGATCTCAAGCCCGTAGGGGGGATTGCCACCGTCAGCGAAGGAAATATGGTCAGCCACGTGCAGCTACTGGCCCGTAACCTGGGCATACCCAATGTGGTCCTGACCAGTGAGCAATTTACCGCTTTACGTCCTTACGACGGTCAGGAAGTCTTCTTCGCCGTTTCCAACGGAGGCACGGTACGGATGAAAGTCGTTGCGGAGATGGATTCCACGGAGGTAGCCCTCTTCACGGAACGAGAACACAGCACCAAACGTATTCGAGTGCCGGTAGAAGACATTAAACTCGACGTGCGTAAGGTGCTTAACATGCGAGAGGTGAGAAGTAGTGACAGTGGGGACCTCTGTGGCCCCAAAGCCGCCAATTTAGGCCAGCTCAAAGCGCTTTTCCCCGATAAGGTAGTCGAAGGCCTTGTAATTCCCTTCGGAATCTTCCGGGAACATCTGGACCAACCGATGCCTGGCCAGGGTGGTCAGTCATACTGGCGCTTCATCAACGGCCGCTTTGGCGTAGCCAGGGAGATGGAACAGAACGGACAACCCGAAGCAGAGGTGGAAGAATACACCCTTAAACAGCTGGCCATTCTGCGGGAAGCCATCGGCCAAATAGAGATTTACCCATCCTTGATAGCCGCCTTGCGGGATAGTTTTGTCTCCGTTTTAGGCGGTGAATTGGGGGAGGTTCCCGTTTTCTTACGGTCCGACACGAATATGGAAGATTTAGCCGATTTCACCGGAGCCGGCTTAAACAAAACGGTTTTTAATGTTGTGGACGAAACTGGCATTTCAGCAGGCATCCGCGCCGTTTGGGCAAGCCCTTACACGGAACGTAGTTACCGTTGGCGGCAGCGCTACCTCGAAAATCCTGAAAATGTCTTTCCTAGCATCTTGATTATTCCCAGTGTGGACGTCGACCATTCTGGCGTCATGATTACCAAAGGCGTAGCAACGGGCAATGAAGATGATATTACAGTAGCTTTCAGTCGCGGGGCGGGTGGCGCCGTCGACGGACAGGCGGCCGAGGCCTACCTGCTGGACCATACGGGACGTTTTACGCTGCTGAGCCCCGCCCGGGAGCGCCTCCACCGGCGGCTTCCTAAAACAGGGGGCTCAGTGATGGTTCCGGCAGCCTTCAATCAGCGTATTCTCTCCCGGGAAAACTTAGTCAACTTGTGGGATTTAGCCGAGGAGGTTGAGCGCGTGATGCCTACTTCGCCCGGAGTCGAATCAAATGGTCCCTGGGACGTAGAACTAGGCTTTCAGGACGATAAAATCTACTTGTTCCAAATCCGCCCCTTCGTGGAAAATAAGCAGGCACTAGCCTCGGGTTACCTCGAAAGCATCGATCCACCTACCCTAGAAGGCATCTACTTTGACCTGGAAGCTCCCTTCTAATGAAACAAACTTTAGCGGCCCTTTTCGTTCTTGCCACCCTAGTTTTATTACTGCTTCCCGCCCGGCCAGCCAACACCTATCCTTTACCCGGAGGGGTTGAGCATACTGGTATTCGCCGGCTAATTCGCCTAGATCGAATAGACTCCACCAAGCTCGTAAAGACCCTCCCCTATGGTGCTCGATACGCTGTACCTTACGTAAGGCTCAATTTGATGGATCGTGCCATCGACTCTAATCTTTTAGTTCGTGACACCACCCTGGAGGAGGAACTGGAGCAGCTGATTCCAAATCGAGGCCGTGCCTATTCTCTGGCCATTATGGACGTCACCAACGGCCAGGAGCCACGTTACCTAGAGCGCAATGCTACCTTGGGCTACCAACCAGGAAGTGTCGGAAAACTTGCCGTGATCACCGCCCTAATGTGCGAACTGGAAAACGTATACGTAGACAGTATTGGTAAACGCTGGGAACTCCTCCGCAACAAAATCGTTCAGGGAGGCCCTTTTGCCGTATACGATCACCATACCATCCCAGAATACGACCCGGAATCGGAGCGTTACAGTCGACCGAGGGTAAACGAGCAACATGCATTCAGTCTTTACGAATGGGCGGACCATATGCTTTCCGTCAGCAATAATGGTGCCGCCAGTGTAGTGTGGCGGGAAGCTATCTTGATGCGGGTTTTTGGTCTGCGCTATCCAGCGCTTACGGCCGAGGAAGCAAGTGATTATTTTAAAAATACCCCCAGGCGAGAACTAAGCGACATTGCAAACAGCGTCGTGAATGAGCCCCTTCGTCACCTGGGGATTGGCCACGATGAATGGCGACTAGGCACCATGTTTACCCGGGGTGCTAGTGCGATCGTCCCTCCACAAGGGGGCAGTATCGGCACCCCACGCGGTCT